>JAOAGX010000087.1:8034-8298 GCA_026415535.1 Armatimonadota bacterium
CGGCCCATATGTTCATAGTGAACCCATTCTCTGGCGGCGGCGTTTTGAATCTTTTTAGCACACATCCGCCAATCGCCGATAGAATAGCACGTTTGGAAGAGATGGCCTATCGGTAAACAGTAACCGGCATGCCCGGAACATAACGTAACACCATAGAAGGCTGCGAATTGACGAGCTCACGACAAGGGATCCCTACTACAGAAATATAATCCCCAAGATTGGGCTCCAAACCGGTAGGCAGTCGGACCTCGATGCCCTGTATTC
>JAOAGX010000088.1 GCA_026415535.1 Armatimonadota bacterium
CCGGTGGTGAGAACATTTATCTCATTTCCGGCAGGAATCGCTGAAATGCGATTTTGGCGATTCGTGATATACACTTTCCTCGGCTCGCTGCCATGGTGTTTGGGGCTAGCCCACGTGGGCAAGATACTCGGACATCAGTGGGACACTAAACTGCGGGCCTACTTCCATAAGGCCGACGTGGTTATAGTCGCGATAATCGCCATTCTAGTCGCGCTATACATATACCACCACGTGAAGAGTGACAAAGAGTACCAGGAGAAGTGTTCGTGACTTCTTAGATCAGCAACGCGAGAAAACGGCGGCTGCATCCTTGCGGCCGCCGTTTTCTCTGATGCTTGTGAGTCGTCCGGCTATCGCGGCTCTTCGGCATCCCTACCAAGCTCCGCGATAACGCTGTCTGTCAGTTCCGCGCTGAACTGGTCCCAACGAGACTTCTCCCAAACCTCGATTTTGCCCGTCAGCCCTATCATCCAGACGGTGTCTCCGGGCTTTATTCCGGCATGCTGACTCAGCATCGGAGGAATAGGAACACGGCCCTGTTTGTCCGGAACGCATTCCATAGCCGCCCCGAGAAAAAATCGTTCCAATTTAAGTCCGCGTTCGTCCCAAAGCGACTTGGGAACAAGCGCCTCTTGAACATTTGGCCATGTGTCTTGCGAGAATATCCACAGGCATCCGTGAAGACCGCGGGTGATTACGAACTTGTCGCCGAGCCTATGCCGCAGGCGCGCCGGAATTACCAACCGGCACTTGTCGTCCACTGTATGCTCGTATGCGCCGGAAAACATAGGCGAATCCGCTCCCGACATATTGCCCATAGTACTTGCTCAGTTCCTCGGGCGCAGATCCTTCCTTACGCTAGGGATTGCGGCATAGTCAATGACCAGCCTGCTAAGGACCCCAAGCCTCAGCCGTGCACCTTGCACAGTAGCAACGACCTACTGATGCGCCCGCCCCCATCGTCGCCACAGGAAAAGGCTCCGGTCTCCCACATATGCTGCACCGCGGCAGACAGTAAATTCGGCTACCGGTCTCTCGACAAAGATCAGCCACCAAACGCATTGTCAGCTCGTCAAACACCCGCTCTACCACCACGCAGGAGAAACTCTCTTTGAGAATTTCCTCTATAGCATCAAGTATCGGAGAGTCGTCCGAGCGTACCTCAACTGCGTAACCCATCAGCCTGCCGGTCGAAAGCGGACGCACGCACATTCGAGATCTCAACTCGCGAAAAAGCGCGTCTACCTCGCGCGAGTCGGTATGTGTTCGTGCCTCTATCAAATAGACAGCACGTGCCGAAGCAGGTCGTCTTTGAAGGCGGACCTCATTATGGCTGTGAACTGCGCTGCAGGCAACCGGCATGGTGATAGTCTAGACCTTCCACAGTGGTATTATTTACCACTAAATACCACAACCTACCACCGGATTATACAACCGTACCACTTACTAGTCAAGAGGAGTACTGAAAAATTATTGCAAGAACTTTTCCGGCGCTTGTCCTACTCGGGCAAAGAGAGACGGGTCCCAATTGTGTCAAGTCGGAGAATTATCGGAATAAATATTGGTTCTTGATTGATAATGCGGGTTAGACGAAGATAGATTCTTCGCTTCGCTCAGAATGGCAACCCTTGCTGGTAATGACTAAAAACAATCTTGCTCAGAATGACAATTCGCGAGCACGCATTTCCGAACCCAGCAACTAATCTCGAACCAAACTCTTCTTAGAACTCACCTCGCAACCACAAGGCGACCGCATGGTATAATGCGATTGGCAGGTTCCCCCGATGCAAGAAAGCGGAAAAAGAATAGAAGTAAGACTAGAAGACGCGAAAAGTCAAGGATTTAGCCTTATTGAGCTGCTAGTAGTTATCGCGATCATTGCGGTTCTAGCGGCAATAATGTTCCCGGTGTTCGTCCGTATGCGCGAGACGGCAAGGCGAGGGCAGTGCACATCGAACCTAAAGCAGATCGGTCACGCGCTGGCCATGTACCGTGACGATTACGGTCAGATGCCAAGCATCTGGCACGCCAAAGGTGGCCCAACATACGAACAGAACAATTTCTTTTTTGTCATTACTAGATATGTGGGACAACAAATCGAACGGAGTGACTCTACTAACAACAACCACGGCAAGGGTAACGCAACGCGCTACACGGTATACAAGTGCATGAGCGCTCCTTGGCTCAAACAGGACTTTACTCCTCAGAGCATGGTAAACAATGGTCGGACAAACGTGGGGTTTGCTTACACTATGAACGAAACCGGCTGGCGCGTGGTAAGAGGCCCTCGGGTACCGTGGGTTGGCAAGGGTCTTCGTGATTCGGAAGTAGCAATGCCGCACAGACTCATTTTTGTGGCAGAAGGAATGGGCTGGCAATACTACGGGTGCGGATATGGCGACGGTAGTTTGATTGACAACGAAAAACCAAGCGGCAATGCTGGCTGGGTTAGCAATAATCCGCCTGCCGACGAGGAAATACCACTTTCACAGGAAGGCTACATTGGTCTGCGGGGCGGGTCGCTAAGCAAGATTTACAACATTCGTGTCAGCCACGGCGGCGGTGCAATGTGCTTGTTCTACGATGGCCACATTGAGTGGCGCAAGGTGACGCGAGGCATAAACTGGACTTCGCGACCTTGCTACTATTAGTAGTATTCGTCTAGGAAAGCGCGTTTTTCGCAAAAGTCTCTAAGCTGGGAGTATACATCTTTTGAGAATCGTAGTAGTCGTCTTTATGCTGACATTGATTCCGTGGGCGGCGCTCGGACTCGGAAAACCTGAGAACGTGTTAGTCGTCCGGAATGTGAACAGCCCCGTCTCCTGCCGGGTAGCCGAATACTATATGTCTCGCCGAGGCATTCCTGCAGGGAATCTTGTCAGCGTAGCCACCACGGACGCAACTTTAGGATGGAGCTACGAAAGAATCACTCCGGCAAACTTCGAAATCCAGATCAGACAACCGATAGTCAACTTCCTAGACGCAAACGGATTGACAAACACGATACAGTACATAGTTCTTACCAAGGGAATCCCACACGCATTTACCAACGAGCCGAGCGAGGGAATTCGAGGCGGACGTTGCGTCGACAGCGTACTGGCTGCAACAAACTTGGTGAATCCGATCCAACTTGACATATATGAGAACGGCACATATGCGGGCACCCTCTTCGTAAACCGATATTGGCTTGCTAACGAACCGTTTCAGCATTCGAAATACGGCGGCTATCTGGTGACACGACTGGACGGTTACACAGAAGACCACGCGAAGCAGGTTGTCGATCGCGCATTAGCACCGCAACTTCCTCCTTACAGAATTTTGCTGGATGAAGCACCGGCATACGGCCTAGGCAACCCAGCTCTCCAGCCAAAGTCGCTTCTTCTTCCGGACGGCACCCTGAACCCGAACTACGAGCTCTATTATCACGACTTTAATGCCGATATGACCAAAGCGTGGCAGGTGATCTCTTCGAGACCGCACGTTTCCGTCCAGTTGGACCAGACTAATACTTTCGTTCTTAGCGAGCATCCGCTCACAGGCTACATTTCTTGGGGATCAAACGATCCCAACTTCAACGCAAATACCTACAAGCTGGAACCGTTTGCACCAGCAAGCATCGCAGAGACAGCAGTGTCCACGAGTGCAAGAACTTTTCAACCTGTCACGTCGGGGCAATCCGTCATCACCGACTTGATAATGCCAAGGTCGAATGGCGCAAGCGGAACCGCAGGAGTAAAAGGCTACGTAACCGAGCCTTATTTGGACGCAGTCGCATCACCAACAGCTCTGCTTGACCGTTACACCTCGGGGAGAAACTTGGCTGAGTCTTACTATGCGGCTTCCAGATTCGTAGGATGGAAGGACCTAGTGGTCGGAGACCCTCTTGCCGCCCTTACAGGCATTTCGGTCGCAAACCCTCGGGAGGCCAAGACACTAGCGGACGGAAATCTAATTTCACTCAGCGGCGTAATCGTAAGCGCGGGAACGGATGCATTTGGAGACCGCTTCTATGTTCAAGACCAAAACCGAATAAGCGGAATCCAGGTGCGTATTGGAACACTGTTCGAGGGAATCGCCGAGGGAATGACCGTTTCTGTTCGCGGAATACTGTCTACTATTGACGGCGAACGTGTGATAACCAATGCAAGCGTGATTTTCTAGATACTCAAGCCAAACAAGATCATCCCGTTTGAAAACTCAGACCTCGGAGGCTGTTTCGGTCTCACGTAACCGAAACAATCAAGACTCGCAAGCGCCAGAGCAAGCTGTGTCAGAACCATCTATGTGCAGCAACTCTTGATTTTTATCTTACCACCACAGCCTTTCCAAACAGCATTGGGCTCTCCCAGTTTTCGCCGCCGGACCAGGTTCGCTGAAGTCTCCTATAAGCTACCGGTGCGGTCGCTGACATCAAGCTGAACATCAAATCCAAACACATCTCCCGGCCTCAAATTTGCACTGTTCAAGTACTCAAGCGGTATGCGCGCCTCAAGTTCGTAGCCTCCTGTTGCAATTGACGAGTATTTCACATCTACAGGTGAGTTCTCGGGCGTTTCGGCATACCTCTCGGATATGTCGCCGAACTTGCCGTTCGTACCATCGTCGCCCGGTGCAACCAAAAGGTGATAATCGATCCCCTTGCGATAGTAGCCAACGGGTCTGTCTTTTTCACTTGTTGACCAGTAGATCTCAAGGGAATTCGATGCCCACAAATCCCTCGGCTTGTTTGTGTTCTTGCCCATGAAATCACCGACCACTCGCGCCGCCACATACAATGCTTTCGGAGTGAGCAGGAATCGCATCTTAGTGCTATATCGGTAAACGGAGTCGCTAAAGTCGATCTCCGCACCTTGCATTTTGTTATCCAGCTTGCCGTCGATAACCGGCGCGTCAGCCTCGGTTTTTAGCGGAATACGTAGAACACGATCCCGGTATGAGTCCGAAGTGAATACGTTTCGCGCCCAACCCGGAATGAACTTGCACCCGAAGTTCCTTACGGAAACAGGATACCCCTTTTCAATCTCAAGATAATGGACCGAATCATCGCACACCGAAACAAAAGCGCCACGGGGGCAAAGCGTCCTGTCGCCGAACATCGCTATCCTGACCGCATCGCCAGGCAAGTTCATCCGGTAGGTTTTGTTGCCTGATGGAGTCCAGATAGCAACAATGGTCTTTTTGTCATCAGCGAAGACAAACGCCGCTATGTCCTTGCCCAAGTCCATACGGCCTCTATAGGGTAGTGCCCCGACGGTGCGAGCCAGAACGGCATAAGCGGTGAACGCAGGTTTTGGCATTCTGTTGGTTCGGGTCAAGCCCATCCTGCCGTCTATCTCTCCCCAGCCTGGAACGTCGACATCTAAAAATGGCAACAGCTTCGAGACTCCTCCTGCCAATTGGAGCAGCGAGCCTCTGACTATGTATTGCGCTTGTTTTAGTTCGGAAATGCGTCCGGGTGCGCTGCCTGTATGCCACCCGAATTCTGTTGTCCACAGCTCGCAGTCTCTTTTGTCGTTAGCATCCAACCATTCCCGAGCTCCGCAGCATCGCTCAAGCATTCTGCCTTCCTCGGGACTCTCGGGATAACCGCTTGCGTAACCGCAATAAGGGTGAATGGAAAATATCTCGTAGCTGTCTTTGCCGCCGTTCTCGTGGATGAGCTTGAGGAAGTTGATGTCAACCGCTGCCGTGTTCACTGCCATCCGGGCGTTTGGGTTCGCCATCTTGATCCCTTTGTTGGCAGCTATGAGCGCATTGGTATAGTTGCGCAAGTTGTACCAGGGATAGGAGTTGATCTTGATGTTGGCCTCATTGTCGAACTCAAAGCAGGTGATGAAGTTGTTCTCTAACGACGCCAGGGTCCTGTAATCCTCCGTGAACACTTCCAGATCCTTGGGCAGCCCGCTGTTGTCCCACGAATCTGGTTCATCCGGCTGGCGAAGGTTGTTCGTATATGGGCGGAGATTCTTCATTAGTGGAAAGCCCATAAGACCGTAACTCTGCATAATGAAACGCTCGGCTGCTATCTGCGCTTTGTCAATGGGAACATCAAAGTAGGCGAAGTTGTTGTGGAATATGCCCTTGCGCATCCAGCACGCGCCGATGTTGTGGGCTACCTCAACGTTCAAAGCGCTTCCGAAGGGATGCGAGCCTGCGGGAAGCTTTGGCGTTTCCATAATTGAACTGAAACATACTCGAGCTCGGTAGATTATGTTTTCTTTGTTGGTCTGGTCCTCGAGGACTGATTCGATGTGAAACTCATAGTAGCCAGGCTTATCGGGCTTGTAGATAACCCCATCCTCGATCCGCTCTCTGAGCAATGCAACCTGATTTCCGTAGGCATCGACCACACGGCATTTATAGTAGCAACCCGACAAGCCGTTCTTCGAAGTGAAGACTACTTTCACCGGACTAGGGTATCTGTAAAAGTAGTAATCATGATCAGCCTTGCATTCGATAATATGAACGCGAGCTGGGTTCCGACCAAGTATTCTGACCACCGAATCCGGCGACAATGTCTCAGGCTGGGCAGCGACAGTAATGTCACCAATAAGAAAAACACCGGGCTGCACACCATAGACGCGAGGTGTGATGGCAGTGACTTTATCCGGTACTTTGAAAGTGCGAGTAAAAACCCTCCAATTTCCACCAGTGAAATGTGCCGCATCCGGGCCATCAGCAATCTCCCACGAAACAACATTCCCATCGGCGTCGCGCCCATAGGCCCCAAGAGAGATAAGTGAAGGCAACGAGTCCTCAAAGTCGAATACCGCCCCGCGACCCTCACCGGCCACAACCGCGCTAATTGTAACAGTGTTGCCAGGTTTCACTATCACCTCAGGCATATTGCACGACCACTCGCCCGCCTTAGTGACGTCCACCCTGACGACACCCTCGGGGGCAATGCATTTGGCCGAAGCCGCATTCGTATCGGCTGCCCAGAACTTAAACGGCATTTGACCGCTTCTCACAGTTTCGCTAAACAAACCCGCACCAGCAGCAATCCCTCGAAACATCAGGACAAATAAGACGATTGACGCAATCAGCCTCATGACTATTCGACCTTTTTGAACTACTGATGGTTTACGAACCTACTGGCAAGGCAAACTTGCTACCCTATGTTTCAGATTCTAATTGACAGACTGTTAAACCTCTGAAAACATAGAGACTGACTATTTGAGGAGTTCCAAATGCAGACAGTCTGAGAGTTAGCCAAGACTTGCGATCGGGAAACAAAAAGGTCAGCCAATCGTAGATTACATCTTTACAACGTTGGCTGGCCCTAAGCAAAAAGGCTATTTTACAGAGCTTATGCAAGCCCTAAGCTAGGCTAGCGGTTATTCGATGGCGGCGCCAACGGGAGTCGAACCCGTCCTTCGGCCTTGAAAGAGCCGTGTGCTAACCGATGCACTATGGCGCCGCACCGTGAGTATTATACCAGCTAAGGCCTGTCCTCATCAAGCGTTTTGATCAGCCCAGCAGTATCCGTTGAATCATTGGGACCGCGTTTTGCAAATCTCCGGCTTAACATTCTCCAGATAAACTCAGCCTCCTCAGCACGCGTAATCTTCAGCAAACCTAAATAGATCACGGAAGCGACAACCATACATAGCAACACTTCGATCGCCGCTCCCTTACGGCTAAACGTATTAACATAATGGCCAAGTCCAGACCTTATGACAATGAGCGACGCAGCCATCACCGCACTTGACGCGAGTACCTTCAACACCAAAGAGGCTATCTTACCACCTTCAAGCCCGTGCAGTCGCCTTCGTAGAAACGCCGTAAGTGCAAGTAGGTGAATAGTAGCTGCTATAGATGTGGCCAGTGCGAGTCCGCCGTGGCCCATCGTGTGCATCAAGACGTAGTTGAGCGGAATGAAAACAAGGGTTACTGCGGAGCCAAGCAGCACGGGTGTCAAGGTGTCCTGCATTGCGAAGAACCCGCGCGCTACAATTGCCTGTCCAGCCCACGCGAAAATCCCTACCGAATACCATACCAGAGCAACAGAGGTCGCACCTACTTTCGCCGGTGTAAACTCCCCGCTCATATACGCTGTTCGAACTATCGGATCGGCCATCAAGACCATGAAAGTGGAAGCCGGTATATTGATCGCTAGTATTACTCTCAGTCCAAAGC
>JAOAGX010000089.1 GCA_026415535.1 Armatimonadota bacterium
GGATTGCCCGATGAGTTGTCTACAGTCTCATAAGCAACACCCGCGAAAGTCTCGCCGGCCGTGTCGGATGCGTTCGTTGCGTAACCGGCCGCGTTAATGTTGACAAGCGCACCTTTGGGAATTTTGACAGCGGCCATCGGATAGCTGATGAGCCTGCCATCTTTTCTCTTTGATTCTCTTGCTGTTGTAGTTGCGGTCATGGTATGCTCCTTTTCACACTTGCTAATTACAGAATGAACTCTTGTCAGACCCTATTTCCAACCAGATAAACCGTATGGGTGATCGGCGGCTGGCAGGCTGCGCGGTCAGGTTTTTGGCGGCGTTTGTGCTTTGCTGCGTTTTCCTAGCAGTCGTCACGAGACGAACCAGCGACCCCGGATTTCGCCTATCGGCCGCATTGGGAATGACCGGTCTCCTGTTCGGGTTCGTCGCGTCTGCACTGACAACGAGGGCAGCTAAGCTTCTTACAAGAGTCTTTGTACTCTTGCCGTTGGCGGTCGCGAGCGTGCTGTTCGCGTATCGCACTCTGTTTGATCGGGTTGATGAGCTTCCGCTACGCCTTGTGCTCGCCCCGCTCGCGCTGGCTCTGGGCTTCATGGTTGGGCGAGGACGAAGGATCTCCTCCTAACCTCCTCCCACAGGGTAGGTAATGTGTGCTTCCCCCATTTGGGATAAAGCCGGGGAGGACACGAACAGGCTGCTTCTCTTCCCAGAGGGGAAGGCAGGAGAGTGGTCCGCTTACTGGTCTATTGCCACTACGAGCCTGGAAACAGAAATCTCCCCAAACGGCTCGGGGGTACCTTCGACACCAAACGAAGCCCAATAAAGCGTAGACTCCATCGCCGGAAGATGTAGAGTCGCGCGATCGGCCGGCTTAATGTTGTAAGCACCTAGCGGGGCGATTATTATGTCGAAGTCCGACAAAGTCGGAGGTCTACCCACGGCAGCTGTGAAAAACCAAGGCATCCCCTCACTAGGATCCGACACCACCATCAATGTAACGTCGCTCGGCTCGTCGAGATTGAGCGGCACGCTGCCGCTTGACATTTCCGCAATATTCTGAACAATCGTATTGACTCGGCAACGGACGTAAGTCCGAACTGGTAGAGCGTTTTTAGATTCGCTCATCACATCCGTCCTTTCTTCCTTGGGCAATGCCGCCGTCAGCGACTCCGATAGCGCTCGACCTGACGCGACGTCACGCCCAGCTTCGTGAACACCTCGGGCTCTTCGGATTTGTTCTCCCCAGCAGCCGCGAGCTCGGAGAACTCGATCACCTTAGGTTGCGACTCCATAAACCAAAGGAATATCTGGTTGACCGGGGTCTCGCTGCCGCCGAAAGTAATCACACTCGTATCGCCGGATTCGAGTATCGCCCTCGCGAAGACCTCGGCAGCTGGAACAAGTTTTCCGGCGCGCTTGAGATCGTCAATCTTAGTCCGAGCATCTATAGCGCGAAGTTCTTTGCGAAGGCGCTCGACTTCATCACCAACCTCCCCCTTTCTCTCTTCTGTAAGCATGGGAGAGCACAGGCTTTCCCCGTTATCAAACAAAGGTTGAGGAGATCCTGCGGCAAACTTGGCTTCGAATTCTGAACCAACCTCGCCACCCGGCAAGAACGCTACCTCTCCAAAAACGGCAGCGTCGGCAATCCGCGGCTCCCGCACGAGGGATACCTCCGCGATCCCACTCTTGTCCTTTTTGAGTGCAACCGATAGCCGCTGGGCGTTGGCAGCATTGACAAGCTCCCATGCGGGGCGTGTGAAGCAGAGCCTGCCGAACAACTCCTTACCCTTGCGATAAACCAATTTGAGAAACCCAAGCGCACCGTCGAATGGTGTGAACATATGTTCTATCCTTATCGGAGCGTTGCGCGTGTTCTCAACGATGCGATCCAAATCCTCCTCCGTAATCTCAATCCCCCTATCCGGGTACTCCCCAGCTTCGAAAAGCTTGGCTTCTCGCTCGACTGTGTCTGTGGTCACGTATTTCTCCTTTCTGTTTAATGGTTTGATGAGCGGAGAGTTCGGTGGCTCCCAACACTCAGAATGCCCCAACATCACACCGACTGCGGCAGTCCCAGGTACTCCCGTATCCACTTTTCGTCCGGACGGATTATATCGCCGGAAACAAGTTTAGTGATGGCGCCCGCAAGCATCTCCAGGTCGCGGTCCTCAAGCGGACCAAGGCTGAACGTCGGATACGAACTCACGCGGAAGTTGTAGTCCACAAGTCGCCGGATAATCTGCTCCTGCACCACAGTCTCCTCCAAATCGCGCTTCAGTTTCGCAAGGCACATTTTCAACACGTCCAAATGGACCTTGGCTAGAGCAAACGAGCCGACCCTCATTCCCTCATCGGTCATAAGAGTTTGGCACAATATCGCCTTGGCGATCTGCTTGTCGTGGAACTCGAGCGCCTGCAGGTATCCAGCTTCGCCTCCGCGATGGGCTTCAAGAAGCTCGACCTGAACGTCATCCGGTATCACGATTGCAGTTTCCTGTTGGATCTTGTCGAGCACCTTTAGCAGTTCTTCTTGAGCGGACTTGGGCGTGCCGCGCTTGTATGAGCCCTTGGCGGTCGGGGAGCCGTATTTTTCGAGATACAAGTTCATAAAGCGCATCAACACGTCCTTGGACCAATAGTGCTTGTAGGCAGCGCGAAGGTCCGACGTGCCATATGGTGACTCGTAGCGCGGATTGTAAGTGTAGACGACGAACTTTTCCGGTGGAAAACCTGCCTCGCCCCTGCTCTCTCCCACAGGAGCAGGGAAATACCCGATACCCGTTCTCTTAAGTGACCTCACGTTCAGAAACTCGTCCGTGTCGAAGACAAAAGTCGACGGATCCTTAGCCTTGATAGATGCCAACCCGATCATTCCCATCCACGGTCCTTTGTCGATAAGCCGGTAATTGATCTCCATAATCGAGAACCCCTTAGCCAGCGCATCGAGAACGTTTGTGAGCACGTCGAGTATCGACCCGGACATATCCTGAAGCGCAAACCGTACGAACTCGGCAACACGCGCATCACCAGGATCATCCGACGCAGGATGAACCTCCCAACCCCGCGAAAGAACCGCAAACTTTTTGATAGTGAGACACGCCTGGATCTGAGCGTCCTGTTGCATCTTGTCGTAGATCTCATATCCACGCTTGCCTATAAGATCGTCAGGGTTATAGGGCCTAATCCGGCCAAGGACACCTGCTACCGCGCTTTGAGCAGACGCGACTTCTTCAAGTGGTGGCGATCGGCGCGGATTGAGTCGCTTCGCAAACTTCGCCAAAAAGGACATAGGCATTACAATCGCTCCTTTCGTGTTCAAACTGTGTTATAATGCGTGCGCAAGGATAGCGGCCAACGTTGCCGCAACAGACGGCGTTTCCAGTGATTTTCCCGCCGCTTATGGAGCGCGCAACCTCAGAAAGCGGCGTTTAAAACGCCGCACCCTAACGCGAGTGTGCGACTCCGGTTGCGCTTTACCAAAAGCGGCGCAAACCGCCGCACTCCAATAGGTTTTCGGAGGGAAGCTGTGGAGTACTTTTCTCAGATCCTGTGGCTCTTTCTGATCCTGTCGTTCTTTTTGCCCGCGATGAAGCAACGAATGCTGGACTCGGCGCGACTGCGGGTTATGCATCTGCTCGAGAAAAAGCGCGGCTCACGGGTGATTACACTAATTCATCGGCAGGAGCAAATGGCGTTTTTCGGAATTCCGTTTTTCCGTTACATAAACATCGACGACAGCGAGCAGGTTCTGCGCGCTATTAGGATGACCCCGCCCCATTTGCCGATCGACCTCGTGCTACACACGCCCGGCGGCCTGGTTCTGGCAAGTGAGCAGATCGCAATGGCCCTTAGAGCACATGAAGCGCCGGTTACCGTGTTCGTACCTCACTACGCAATGTCCGGAGGGACCATGATCGCCCTTGCCGCAAACCACATAGTGATGGATAAAAACGCTGTTTTGGGACCAGTCGATCCGCAACTTGGAGAGTACCCTGCCGCATCGATACTCAAGGCTGTTGAAGCCAAACCTGCAAAGGAAGTAGAAGACAGGACGCTGATCTACGCCGACATAGCCCGCAAGGCACTTGCGCAAGTGCAGTGCGTGCTCAAGTACCTCCTTTCGGAGAAGTTCGATGAAGCCAAGTCGGAGGAACTGGCCCGTACCCTGAGCGAGGGCAGGTGGACGCATGATTACCCGATCACCGTAGACGAACTCTTGGAGATGGGCGTGCCGGTTTCAACCGATGTGCCGATGGAGGTCTACCAGCTTATGGACCTCTATCCACAACCGGCGCAGCGTAGGCCCAGCGTCGAGTATATTCCGCTACCGTATGGGCCATCAGTCCCGTCGCCTAGACCAGGCGGCAAGGGAGATAAGCCAAACCCCTAGCTGACGCTGGCCGAAGCTTATTCCAGGCGCGAACCCATGAAGAGTGGCATCAGTCTTTCTCAAGCTGGCTAGTGCACATTGGACACCTGGTCGCGTCAATAGCGATGTTGGACTTGCAGAACGGACAATTTTTGGTCGTAATGGCATCCGGCGACCGCCAGCGATTGATCACGCGGATCATTAGGAATATCGCAAACGCCACGATCAGGAAGTTGATGATCGTATTGACGAATACCCCATAGCCAATCGTCACTGCGCCAGCTCTCTTTGCGTCGGCAATCGTCGCGAACGGGCCGCCACCCGCCAGCACGACAAACAGATTCGTGAAGTCGACCTTGCCAAGCAATAGACCGATCGGCGGCATGATGATTTCGTCCACAAACGAGCTCACAATCTTGCCGAAGGCCACCCCGATTACTATGCCGGCCGCCATATCAACCACGTTACCGCGCGCCACAAAGGCCTTGAAGTCTCTTAGCATACTTTTCACCTCCTTCGGTCACCTGACGACGTGGACAGTCTCCCTACACTTAGACGGTAGTCTGCGTGTTCCTTCCTGAGTCTACCACCCGTCGCAAGCTGCTCGATTGCCAGCGGTCAAGTAACCGCCTCCCGCTCCAAACGCTCTGGCTTGCCGGCAAGCCAGAGCGAGAGCCATTACCAGATCGTCGTAAAAGCCGGGCCTTGCTTGCATTCGAACTTTGCCGTACCCAGTAAGCTCATATTCGAAGTACTGCAGCTCTCTCATCAAAGCCTCATCACGAGGAATCGTAATTGCGCGTCGCGCAAACTGCAAAGCGAGAAGTTCTATCAGTTCCCGTTTAGACTGGTTCGTGAAGACAAACCCCTCCACGCAGGTCTCAACCCCCAACTCGTAAAGCCTCTGCCGAAGCTGTTCGAGGAGAGGGTCTCCGATCGACGTTTGATCCGTGAGCACAGCCATCACACGGTGCCGTCGCAGGAACTCTGAAGCCCGTTCAACCTGATTCTGCCAGCAGACACCGTTAAAACGTTCTATTGCGATTACGCTCAGGCGATGCTCACCTACTCCCAGAGCGACAAGCGCCGTGTAGTCCGAGTATCTGGCCCAATCGATCCCGGCTACCACACATTCAAACCCAGGTTCTCTGTGCGAATCCGCCAGTGAGCACTCCGCCGCGGCCTCTATGTCGTCCCAAGCAAACACGCTAGCTTGGTCTTCCAGAAACTTCGCTTCGTATTCAACCGCAAACTGCCTCGGGCTCAGCTCTAACCTCTGAGCCTCGACATAATCGCGGCTGATGTGCGGATTGAGCCACGACGGAAACTGAAAAGACCGAATACGCGGCCCTAAATTCTCGCTTGTAGCCTGACCGCGCAAGAACAACCTGTAGAAATGGTTCTTTCCAAAAGGTGTCGAGATCATCACAAGCTGGCCGCCACGATCAGCAAGCATAGGTGTGATTACCTCTTGAACCACGCTATCCCTTACATAGGCCGCCTCATCCACGATCACGCGATCGGCTGCGTGACCGCGAAGATTCCGACCATCATCGTCTGCCGTACGAGCCATAATCAGACTTCCGCCTATGGTAATTCTTGGGTAGGGCGTCTTGACCACTCTAGTAAGCTTTCTCGTAACCGGCGAACCTAGAAGGAAACGCTCGACCGCGTCGGATATGAGGCGACTTTGGTCATAAGTAGGACTAACTATCATCTGTACGCTGCCTCGGCACATGATCGCTGTAGTCGCGGCATCGATGGCAGCCGACTCGGTTTTGCCCCAGCGTCTGCCACACGCAGCGACTTTGGTCTGCGACTCATCCAAAAGCCAGGTCTTTTGCGTCCCGTGAGGCTCCCATCCCCACAGCAATTTTGCCAGCAGAAGTCTTTTCCGACTCCGAGTCACTCCCGTAAATCTCCTCACTCTAATCAACTTAAAGCAGCATTAAAAACCCGTATTCCGAAAGCCGAAGCGGCAGATCACACCGCACTCTAAAGTCGAGCCAATCAAGCCGAATCCTCCGAGCGCATTGTTCGGTCCACAATCTGGGCTAAGGCGTCCTCGGGGTCTAATTCGGGTGTTTCGAATGCCCCGCTTAGTTTGAGCGTTTCCAGAAGCACTTTCGGATCTCGCTTCTCGCCAATGCCGTTGGATTCAACGAGGGAAACCGCCGCTTTGAGAGCTGCTTGACGCGCGAGCCGACCTAGCGTTTGTCTCTGATGCTTCTCGCGTTCTCTAAGCGCCTCCGCAAACTCTGGTGTGGCCATCCAGCGAAGCAGGGTCTTTAGTTTGACGCCCAACATTTCTGCTACGGTCGAATCAGGGTAGCTCAACAGAAGTTCAATTGCTGACGCTTGTCTGCCGTTTATGGTCTGCACCTCCTAGGAACATATGTTCGTCTATTTCGACAAATAAAAAAGGCCGGTTGCCCGGCCTTTAATACAACTCGCTTCCTACCTGCGTGCACCCGCACAATATACGGTGATCTACGTTCCCGTTATTTGCCTCCCATAATTATAAGACGACAACTCGGCCAAAAAGCAGTACCAAAAATACGGTCGTTTTGATGAAATATTGTTCACAGTTATAGCCAACCCTCCGTCCGGGACACATTCTCGGCAGGTTATAAGGTGCCACTGGTACCAATAAGGCCCTATTTCAAAAACAAGAGGGAGCACCCACATACATTCGGTGCGAAATTAAGATAACGTTTTCAAGACATCTTGTGCCGATAGTACATTCAAAGGGCCCCAAGCACGCTTGGGGCCCTTTGAGGCGATCTGCTAGGAGGATCACGCTGCTCTCTTCTTACGGCCTTGCCAAGACACCTGTCTGCTAACCGGTTCCTGATCCACGCTCAGAACGCTACGCGGTGCCGTATTTGTACACTTTTGGCACACCCAATTTGCCAAATCCCGCAGGTGTTCGGGCACGTGGCGTATCTCATTCCCGCATCTGCAACGCATTTTCATTGCCTCTTTCTCTGCCCCTCACCCAAGACTAACCTTGAGTGAAGACGCCCGCTGCAGTAAGTGTTGTCGCTCCTCGGCGACTTGCTCGATCACGTCGATCTGCAAGCACATCCGTATTCTATATACCCCACATAACGTGCTACTTAATATACGATGCGGCAAATTCACTCGTTCCTAGTATTTGTGCGGGGGGTTTTTGGGGAATTAGGGGTTGGGTTGAATACCTAATTAAAACTCTTCCTTGTGGTCGCGCGACATGAGATCGCAAACGGCTTGACGAGGCGACTTACCCTCGAAGAGGACGGCGTGGACCTCATGCGTGATCGGCATGTATACTCCGTGCTTTTGACTGAGTAAATAGGCAGCTTCGCACGTATGCATCCCCTCGGCAACCTGTCCGAGCGATTCGAGGCTTTCATCAAGCGACTTACCCTGGCCCAACATTATTCCCAGCCTTAGGTTCCGAGATAGGCGACTGGCGCAGGTGGCCATCAAATCACCAAAGCCCGACAGGCCGGTGAACGTGCGCGCATCCGCGCCTAGCGCCTTGCCCAGGCGAATCATCTCCATAAGGCCGCGAGTCACGAGCGTTGCCTTGGTATTGTCGCCGTAGCCGAGGCCATCGGACACTCCTGCGCCTATCGCGAGCACGTTCTTCAGCGCGCCTCCAAGCTCAACCCCGACCACATCCGGATTCCTATACAC
>JAOAGX010000090.1 GCA_026415535.1 Armatimonadota bacterium
AGATGTGTATAAGAGACAGGTCCCATCCGCTCCAGTCCCCGTCGTCTCCTGGGCAAGGTCCGGCCGCAGGACACCCGTAAGCGGACCCGAGATCAACTTGGATCTTTGCGCCCATAGCTGTGGCGCGTTCGTAGATACCTGGTCGGTCCAGAAAACCCACGTCATGCACCACGGCTCGAAAAAGCTTAGGTTTTAGCGGTTCAACAAGTTCTTTAGGTGGGCCCGACGGAGATATTCCGTGCAGGAAACCGCTTGCTCGGAATGTGGCGGGTCCTCTTATTGTGGCTACGTCCACAATCAATTCACACGAGGCAGCGTCGGCGTTTTGCAAGGAAAATGTCAGAATTGATACAACAAAAATCAACAAAACAGGTGTCGAGTACACTACACATCTCCTCTCGTTGACTTCAACGACCGGTCTTTTTTATTGGCAGATGTTCAGCGCCATAAGTCCGCTCCTTTGTTTCTTTCCCGCTGTCATTCCCACCCTGTTCTCGAAACGTAAATACCAGGTGCTCGTTTCAAATCTGTGGATCACACCGCACTTCAAATTCAAAAATGCCCAGAGTAGCAATTCGAGATTAAAAGTCTGGCAGCGTTCCTAGTTCCTTACCTTCAGGGCTGACTCGAATCGATCCGAACTGAACGACGCGCACGGGCGATATAGTTTTTATGGGCGACAGCACGAACATGAATCGCTGGTCAAAATCAATCGCTTGCAGCAGACCGACGTCCAGCGTGCGACCGGTTTCATCTGCGAGACCGACCAGCAAGTTCGTGAAAGTTTCGCCTCTCATAATTGTAATCGAGGTCGTTTTGAAGTACTCTTCTAGCAGGCGTACTCCCTCAGAAGAGCACGATCTTTCAGAGATCGCAAATATGCCACGTCCCGTCACCTCAGCATGCAGTATGCGACATCTGAGCGTTTCCTCCATGAACTTCTGATATTGCCATTTCATCGGTCGGCCGGTTCCAAACCAAGTGTTCCAAGTACATATAGAGTCCAGATGAATGATGTGGCCGGGACAGTTATGAAAATGGTTGTAGAAACTGAGCTGACGGCGGGCTATGCGGAACTCTGTCGGCTTGCGCCTAGCTAGTTGAGATGAGCTAATCTTTAGGATCTTAACCGGCTCGACTTTTGCAAAAGGGGCCAGTAGGCTTTCTATCTCGTGCTTCTTTTGAATGCCGACCAGATACTGGGGGCGAACGAGGTCTATTTTGTAGGTTTTGAGCTTACGGCCGATAGGGCCGTCCACTAGGCCCGTAGTATCTACGACAACCAGCCTAGCCCCAGCCTCGATTGCGGCATCAACCATTTTCTTAGTGCCGACAACACACTCGATCAGATGTCGGACTGGACTAGTTGCGCCGATGAAATAGAGACGTCTAGCCTTTAGATCGGACATGGCTTCGACCTTGCGATCAGCAAGGGCCATACCAATTGTGCCCGGCGCCCCTATTTCAGACTGACCAATGTCCGCATCAACCACAGCGGTCGGAATCCCGGCGTCGACTGCCGCGTTTGAAAGCTGTGTGCAGAAGTTGGTCTTTCCAGTATCTACTCCGCCGATCACCATCGCCACTCCTGGCGAAGACACAATCTCCTTTATCGCGCTCTCCCACTCGGGCGATGTGCTCACAGGTTCCACACTTTCCAAATCTCGACCCTTCATTTTAGGCTTGGTAGGTTATTGCATTAGGTGCATTTTCGGCGATTTTCCTGCTCGGTTGAGGAGAGTCGAATCGCCGGAAACGTTGCGGTTGAGTTCTACTGCGACGATCCCACTTTAGATTTTGGATTTTATTGGACCTAGACTTTCGGACTCTTGTGACTATTGGGTTCCTTGGAACCAAATTCCTGCATCCAGTAGTCTTGTAACTTGGCGGAGACGACCGGGGAGGCGCGTTATGTTTCGCACGATCCTGTGGCTCACGTTCCTTTTGATTGTTGCGGTTTACGGAGGCTATGCCTTAGTGACTGTTGACCGCCGACCAGACGAAGTTCGCATTAGGTCTATGATCGCAAACACTGTCACGGCGGTCCAAAACCGAGACCTTGGCGGCACGATAGCCTGTATTTCTCGGAGTTACCGAGACGATCAAGGTCTTAATTTCGACAGGCTTAGGGTGCTTATTGCACAAGCTTTTAGAGCGGAAACCAGTTACACAGCGTCCGCTCGAGTAAACTACCTAAAAGTAAAAGGCGATTCGGCCGAGGTTGGTTTGAGAGCGGAGGTGCAGGAACTTGGGGAAGGCCTTATTTACAGCCGCAACCTCACACTTCACCTACGCAGTGAGCATATGAGGCATATGGGCATTGTCCCAACGAAAGTATGGAGAGTCGTGAGAGTTGACAACCTCGGTCTTTACCCGGAACAATAGTGACCCACAAACAATCTGTCTGACTATTCTCGGTACGTGATGATGTTTGTCAGCACGAGACTTGTCTTCGGTGTGATTGCAGATCGTAATGCGTCGTATCCATTATCGCTTTGGTAACGTTGCGCTTCGGCCGTGTGCCTGGCTTTTGAGCCGGGAGACAATACTGTAATCCACCGTTACGCCTCCAATTCCAATCGAGAGCTTGCCCGGGATGCAATGCGCATCGGATCCTCCTGTTGCGATCAGTCCTAGCCTCTCGGCAAATCTGAGATAAAATCGGCTTATCGCCTTGCTGTGATCCGGATGATAGACCTCGATGGCAGCCAGTCCATGCTTTGTCAGTTCGAGCACTAGGTCGTCGCGCTTAAGTTTGCCCACATGAGCACAGCACGCGACCCCGCCTACCTTCGTCACCAGCTCAACCGCCTGCACAGGTGACACCTTGATTCGGGGCACGTACGCCGGCGCTCCGACCTGTAGAAACCTGCCAAACGCCGCGTCGATTGATGAAGCGGCCCCGATCTCGCATATCGCGCGTGCGACGTGAGGGCGCCCAACCGCTCCGCCTTGCGCTATCTCCCGAACCCTCTCAAAATCGACCTTGACTCCGATAGCGTTCAGCTTTTCCACCATCAGCCGTCCTCGTTCCTCACGTCCTTCCTTCAAGATCCTCATCTGTTCCAGAAGTTCCGGATGCTCGTGGTCAATAAAGTAACCTAGGATGTGAACCTCGGTCTCGTTGTGAACGGCGCTTATCTCAATAGCTGGGACGACCTCGATGCCAAGCCGGTCACCGGCTGCCAGCGCTTCGGCAACTCCGTCTACAGTATCGTGATCGGCGATTCCAACTGCTGCCAATCCCATCTGAGCCGCAGCTTCGACTACTTGAGTCGGCTTGAGCGCTCCGTCGGAGGCAGTGGTGTGAACGTGAAGGTCCGCGCGACAGTCCATAGCCAAAACCACTTAAGCGCGGTCTACTTCTTCTCCTGCGCTTTCGAGACATTGATCATCTTGGACATCCAGTCCATGATGATCTACAGGCTACTGATTAATGAAGCAAAAGCTTGGCCAATTCTTCCAGGCCTTTAACGAGCCTGGGGCCAGGGCGGGTCATCAGCTCACTCTTGATGACGAACACCTTATTGTTCCTAACCGCGTTTGTGTTGTGCCACTCGGGACTTTTGAGAAGGTGGTCGGCGTCTGACCTCACGCCTGTGATGATCACGTCAGGGTTGCGAGAGATGGCGATCTCCTTTGAGAATGTGACGAAGCCCGGGCGCGCATCGAACGCGATGTTTTTGGCGTGGACGAGGCGGATCATCTCGTCAACGAATGTACCGGGTCCGGCTGTCCAGAGCGGACTGGACTGTATCACTACCAACACTCGTCTCATCGGTCTTTTTGCGCATTGTTTCTTGATTTCCTCAACTTTACGTTCGATTTTAGACGCGATTCTTTCGGCGGTCCTAGGACGCGCAGTGATGAGTCCGATGGTGCGGATGTCACGCGCAACCTGATTCATCGTTTTCGGGTTTATAGCAAACACGGTAAGGCCGAGCCTTTCGAGTCGCCGAATTGCAGCGTCGTTGACTAGCGCGTGCGCCAACACCAGATCTGGTTTCAGCGCGACGACGGCTTCCGCACTGGTGGTCATATCGCCGACTTTTGGTTTTTTCTTTGCGTCGGTAGGATAATCGCAGTAACGTGTAACGCCTACGACGCGGTTACCCAGGCCCAAAGCGTAGAGAATTTCCGTCGTGTTCGGGGCGATCGATACTATACGAACGGGTTTGTCACGAATTGTGACTAGCTTGCCGCGAGCGTCCTTCACCTGCAACGGATGACCGGTAGCGGTTGTCACTGCCAGGAAGAATGCCAACCCTGAGATAATCAAGCTCAAAGCACACTGGAGCTTTGCGCGAATTGCAATCCTGGTCAATTGCGAGTTTCCGAAAAGTGCAAAGTCAATGCGCACTCTGTTATTACGGCTCATTCTTATGTCTCGCAAGCCTTTTGAGCTTCGCAACCTCCTTTTTTGTTAGAAACCGGTGTTCGCCTTCGGGCAACCCCTTGAGATCTAGGCAACCGAACCTAGTGCGGGTGAGCTTCACAACCCGATGTCCGACAGCCTGAAACATGCGCTTTACCTGGCGCTTGCGGCCTTCGTGGATAGTGATCTCAACCGCGCTGGTATTATCGGCGTCCGAATAGGAGATTAGTTTGACTTTGGCTGGAGCCGTCGGGCCGTCATCTAGGTTAACGCCTCTCGCCAGGTGGTCTAGGGAAGATGAGCTGATACGGCCTTTTACTGTAGCCAAATATGTTTTTTCTACTTGGTGGGACGGATGAGTGAGCAGGTTAGCAAGTTCGCCGTCGTTGGTCAAGAGAAGCGCGCCTGAGGTGTCGGCGTCGAGTCGCCCGACGGGATATAGATAGCCCTGTATCTCATCTACCAGCTCCATCACAGTGTGCTGGGCGAAGCGATCGAAGCGCGTGCTGGTGTAGCCCGGTGGCTTATTCAACAAAACGTAGATTTTTTCCTGGACAGCGTCGATGGGCTTGCCATCGATTGAGATCACATCTTTCTCGGGGTCGGCACGGGTTCCCAGTTTGGTGACGACACGACCGTTGACGGCGACCCTACCTGAAGCGATCAAAGCTTCGCAGTGGCGCCGCGACCCGACGCCTGCGGCGGCCAGCACTTTTTGCAGACGCTGCTCCATACCGTCTCCCAATCAGAGCGACCGCTATTATTATCCCGCCTGTTTTGGTCCACCAGTACGCCTTTCGCGCAAAGCTGATCCCCACATCTTCGGCGGCCCTCATTTCGACTCTGACGGCCGGCGATCCGTTTACCGAGGCAACCAACGTGCCGACTTTGGTTCCCTTTCTTATTGGTGCTTCAAGTGAGGCGGGTTCGATCCGAGTTGTGATTCGCGCGCCTGTCTTGGGCACGATCACGCGTACATCATCAACCGGGGCCGCTGCAACCGTCGCGCTCGATCCTCCTTTAATGTCAACCGCAGCACACGGCGTGTTTGCGCGCGCAAGCAGGTAAGGTTGGAACTTTGCGAAGCCGTAATCCATTACTGCGGCGGTATCACGGCCCGCGTTATCGCTTTTCAAAACTGCGCAAATCAGCCTCCACCCATCCCTCGTGGCGCTGCCTACCAGACAGTAACCAGCCTGTTTTACATAGCCTGACTTTGCTCCATCAGCGCCTGGATAGTCCTTCAGAAACTTGCATCTAGTAAATACGGCCAGGTCTTTCTTATTGATCGTACGGCTGTTGAGGAAATACTTGCGCGTGCTGACAGCTTCGTTGAACTCTGGGTAGCGGAATGCGTAGCGAGCCATAAGGCATAAGTCGTAGGCGGTCGAGTAGTGGCCTTTGGCATAGAGGCCGTTGGGCGTAATGAAGTGCGTGTTCTTACATCCGATCTCGCGAGCCTTGCGATTCATCATTGCCGCGAACTTGGCCGTGGATCCGGCTATGTGTTCCGCTGCGGCGACTGCAGCGTCGTTTGCGGAACGCACCATCATTCCCATAAGCAGATCGCGCGCGAGTATCTCCTCGCCTGGTTTCAAGTGGATCGACGTATAAGGAGTCTCACACGCCTTTTTGGAGGCCTTGATCTTTTCCGTCATCTTGCAGTTTTCGATTAGCAGGATGGCGGTCATGATCTTGGTGGTGCTGGCGTTTGGTCTTCGGACATGTGGGTTCTTGGCGTATAGAACCTGACCGCTCTGAACATCCATCAACACCACGCTGGCGGCTTTGACGTTGGGTTTAGGCATCTCTCGATGAGCCGATGATGGAACTTCAATCACACCTGGAGCTATAAAACCGCCGATCGGTGCGCCGTCGAATCGTTCCGCATTCGGTTGAGACTCGTCAAGCCGCAGAACGATAACGCCACTATCAGCGGCCCAAAGATTGATCGCTGCCAACAGGCCTAGTAATATGGATGCTGAAACCCATAGTATCCTACGCAACACGTTACCCCGTGACCCATCACTGACCTGAAGGAGTTTCGCCATCCTCCCCATCTCCCTCGTTTTTCTCTACGGTTTGCCGAAACATTTCCCTCTGGGCTTCCAGCGCACGAACCTCATCGACCGCGAGCGCGTCAATATCGGGCAACTCCGAAATGTCGTTGAGACCGAAGTACTCCAGGAACTCCGGCGTGGTGGCGTAGAGGATCGGTCTTCCCGGCGTGTGCTTACGGCCAGCTTCCTTAATCAAGCCGCGATCGATTAATGTCTTAATGACGCCATCGACGCTTACCCCGCGCACGGCTTCGACCTCCGGCTGGGTGCAAGGCTGGCGGTAGGCGATTATCGCAAGAGTCTCAAGCGCGGCCCTTGAGAGTTTCTTACGGGCTGGCTGCAATATTGCAGCGCAGTAGTCGGCGTACTCGGGACGGGTGCAAAGTTGGAAGCCGCCTGCCACCCGCATTAGCTGAAGCCCGCTGCCGGAGTCAAGTCGCGTTTCCAAAGCCGCCATTGCTTCCTCGATCTCGGTCGGGCCCACCTGGAGTGCCTCTGCGAGTTGTGCCGTGTTTAGCGGACCGGTTGAAACGAATAGCATGCACTCCAAAGCGTTTACAATTTCAGACTTGGATCTATCCAGACCGGTCTCGACAATGGGCTGCGCCACGACAACGCCGGATTCAACATCAGCCACTTCCGAGACCGGCGCTTCTGAAACTGGTTCGGCAGATATGATATCAGTCACGTGGCTCAAACTGACTTCCTCTTCTCTCCGCTCCGTCATCTTGCGTAACAACCGATATGAGTATCGGCGCATAGTTAGTCTTCTGTTTTACTCTAACTCTGCGCATTGCGACAAGTTCGAGCAGCGCAAGGAACGTCACAACCACCTCGATGCGTGTGGCGTCGTCTTCGAATAAATCATCAAACGGGATCCTACCGCCGCTTTCTGCCAGCCGTATCCAGATCTCGCGCATACGCATTCTGACCGTAATCTTTCGGCGCTGGATTGTCGTTACGTCTTCTTCTCCAACGTCGGCCAGTATCCGCTGAAGCGCAGCCAGTAGGTCGGCGGCGGTTATATCCTCCAGCGAAAGAATCGGCTTGAGATCAAAGTCAAGTTCTGCTTCGCCACGAACGAATACTCTGGACCGTTCTTCTTCGCGTTCTCTAAAGTGTTCGGCTGCGCTCTTGAACTTTTCGTATTCTATCAGACGCTCAACCAGCTCCAAACGCGGGTCGGCTTGTTCTTCTTCAGATTCCTCTTCGACGGTTTCCTGCGGCAGTAACATTCGCGACTTGATCTCAAGCAGTGTCGCCGCCATAACGAGCCACTCGCCTGCTATTTCAAGGTCGAGTTGCTCCATTAAGTGCAGATACGCCAGGTACTG
>JAOAGX010000091.1 GCA_026415535.1 Armatimonadota bacterium
GTCATGAACCGCGAAAGAGTAAAAGAGCTTATAAGGGAGCTTCTGATAGAGATCGGGGAAGACCCGGATCGAGAAGGACTTCGGGATACACCCGAGCGCGTCGCGAAATCGTATGAGTTCTTGTTGAAAGGCTACGCTTCTGACGCGAACGCCTTGCTCAGAAAAGCAGTTTTCACGCAGGATACCAACAGTATGATTGTGGTTCGCGATATAGAGGTTTACAGCCTTTGCGAACACCACATGCTGCCCTTCTTTGGCCGCTGCCACATAGGATACATTTCCAGGGGTAAGGTAGTGGGTGTTAGTAAGCTGGCTAGGGTGGTTGACTGCTATGCCCGTAGGCTTCAAATTCAAGAGAGGCTTACTCAACAGATCGCCCGCGCGATAAAGGACGGAATTAACGCCGAAGGAGTTGGTGTGGTCATTGAAGCCCAGCACCTATGTATGATGATGAGAGGTGTCGAAAAGCAGAACTCGCTTTTGACAACTTCCGCCGTTCTGGGCAGCTTCCACGATTCTACCGCCACTCGCAACGAGTTCCTTACCCTTATCAGCAAACACGTACGCGTGTGACAGTTGCGTACTAGTGCTTTAGGTGGCCTGGGCGGCGTACAACGAACTCCGAGTTCCAAATGCATTTTGCTAACGAACGCGGTAAATAGTAACCGGCCCCGCTGAGAAAACCGGATCCAGCAATCGAGATAGCGACGCAACATCCGAATCCGTATCTGGCAGTGTTGCGACAACATAAGCCGGTTGCGCACGCGCAACTATCAACGCGAGGGAATCGGCCGAAGTCTCAGGGTTTGCAAATTTCATCCATTCGCGTAATTTACTGGCGTAGTCCGGCGTTTCACTCCAGTGGCCGTAGTAGACTCGGTGTCCGGTGAAAGCGGGTGTGAATAGGGCAAAGGTCGGCGGAGCGAAAATGGTCTTTCGCCAATCCCGGTCGTTTCGCAGCCACTGCATCGCAGCCATTTCGTCGTTTCCAATGTACGGTGCGTAGTGCGTAACGGTATGGCCAACGGAAAGTAGGTTGATGTCCTGCGACAGAAAACCAACGTTGCTCCCGGTCGTGAACAAGATGAACGCTAGCAATAACCCTCGGTGCAACGATCTTGGCAAACGAACCAGCGCGTATGAAATCGTCCAGGTGCACAATATGCACAGGGGTATATGCAGACCCATAACCAGTTTTCGCTGTTGAGCAATGGGAATGTAGGGCAAAGCAAAACCTATAACCGACCAGACTATTAGTAGTCGGGAATTGGATAGTCGAGATTGGAAACCACAACCTCGTCCGATGAGCATAATTGCGCCTGCTATAGCCCCGACTAATACCAGACCGTATCCTGCTAGGAAAGACCAGATTGGAGGGGAATGTGCTGGAGAGTTCGCTCGGGCTCGGTATATTGGATCGATGTGGTAAAGATGTAACTGATAAGCCAACGACGGTGCAGCAATGCATCCAGCGATCGCGCTCATTCCTATCAGTTGCTTGGGAAACTTCTTTTCAGCGATGCCGGTCACGATCAAATATACTGTCCATACGCTTACAACGGTTACAAAGTCGTATGTGTGGATGTTTCCCAGAATCAACAGAAACAGGCCTGCATACACTGCTTGATGAGTGCTTCCTGTCCGTTGGGCAATAATCAGGAAGTAGAATGTTCCGAGCATTAGGATCAGAGCGGCGAGAAACAGTGGGTTTAGGTAGATCGAGAGGAAAGTGATCGATTCCGGTTGCCAGTTGTCAACCGGTCCGATCGGCGCTCCATGGCCTGGTAGCAGCCATCCGATCCCAGCCGAAAGTCCCACGAGTGGGATTAGAAGTCTGCGTTCGTTTTCGGATACTAAGAACAGCTTCGAGAATTGCCACACTGTCAGTATCAGACCGATACCCAGCAGAACACGAAAGACATGATAAACCCAGACCAGAGGAAGCTTTGTGATCCCGGCGACGCTTCCCATCAAAAGGAACAATAAGTTAAATTGGCGTGCCTTGACGGGTTCGTTCGTGAACAAGTTTACATATGTGATGCTGCCGTCAGCGATTTGCCGCATCCATGAGAGATAAACCGCGCCATCGTCGATGTTGTGTGTCAGCCCTAGGAACTGATAGCCGGGCGGGGTGAGCCAAAGGCCCCAGATGTAAGGAATAGATGCAAATACGACGATAGCCGTTGCCCACGACAATACCCATTTCAGCTCCGATCTCGTTTCGTTCTCACTCATCTCGTTCACTCGTGGCCTGGTTCTTCATGGGAGTAATTTATTGGATGTCCTAACGAGTCCTAAATGCGTTCTGACAAACACAAAGCCCTAGGCCGCAGAACTCTCTCCGACGACTCGCAGCTTAGTCACTTGTTGGCGCCCTGAAACCTGTTGTCTGACTTATCGTTGGCGTCCTTCTGAGCACCCTATATAACCCGGTCCCTGCAATAATCCCGATCCCTAAGCATCCAAGGAAAAGGCCCAGGCGAAACGAGAAGTTGGAGGTTGATGGAATGGTGGGTCTACCAGGGGTGTTGGGCATTTCGTACACGTAAACCCCATTCCAACGGCCGATAAGCTTTGCCCTAGGTTCTAATCCAGTGAATGGTTCCCGAGTTAGGAAGAATGTAGCAATCTCAGGAAGCCTAGACGTCACTTGCTTGATAAAAACCATGTTCCCGTTCTCGATGGGACTGGAGTCCTCGCCCTGGATTGTACTGGACATATTTTTGTAGGCTCGTGTGTAGAGCGAGTCGTAGCCCTGGACATCGTATAGCCCATAGACCATAGCAGAGTTTGGCGGTAGGATCGCGGCTGGGGTCTTGTAAAGGTTCCAGCGTGGGTTGATCGGAGCAATACGAACATTCCTTGCGATTTGTTTGAGTTTGGTAGTAAGCTCTGTCGGAGGATAGACCAGCGAGCGGTTGCAGGTAGGGTTGTAGTTGACTCCGAAAACGAAGAGGTCGGTTGCAATAGTGGCAATTATCAGTGCCGTGTACGGCGATCGGCGATTCCGGTTAGTCAGAATACCAACACACGCAACAGCAATCGATACCAAAATAATTTGCAGTGCCCTTGTGCCGTCCACGCTCAGAACCGTGTTTGGGACCGTCGAACCGGTTAGCCTTCCAAGAAAAGACATCGCGAGGCCGACGCTCAAAACTATAGTGGTCGCCAGTATCAGAACGCTTGCGAGTAATGTTATTGAGCCTTCGGAAAACCTGTTCATACTCCCCAGCGCGTCCTTGGACATTCGGGTTTGTACATAGTTCATTCCAAGCCCTGCCAACCCGGCGATCCCAACAAAGTAGACAAGCATTATCCTGTTTGGTCCCCCTAATGCGCTGAAACCGGGAATCAGATAGTAGAACAGATAGTTTATCGGCGTTCCGGTGGCCGTGAGAATAGCAAAAAGCGCAAGCAGAGCGAAAAAGCCTGCGTACCTAATTGACCTCATTCGGATTACGGCTATTAGCGAGAGCAAGAGCGGCAGGATACCGACATAGAGGCCATATTCCATGTAATCCGCCGCGCTGCCGAGGAAATAGTCGCCCTTGGATGGGTTGCCGTAGAAGTTTGGGAAAAACGCGGTGACCAGCCTATAGGGCCTAACTGCGTTGGAGATGAAACGCGAATATCCTTCTGCTGTAATGGCCCGCGCACGATGGGAGTTCTGTGCTAGCTCGATTGTCGGTAGAGCCTGCGGTGCGGCGATCAGACAGGCAATTGAGGCGAAGGCGAGAAATGGAATCACAACTCTTAGAACCGCGTACATCTTTCCTTCGGCGCGCCATATTTCGGCCAGCTTCCACAACCACCATAGTCCTGCCGAAACTGCTACGTAGAACGCGATCTGAAAGTGTCCTGCCAGAAATGCCATGGCTTGGGCTGTGCCTGCCAGCATGCCATAGAATGTTGAACGCGTTCGCACTGCTTTTTGGATTAATGTCAGCGTGAGAGGCAACCACACTGCGGCGCCCACGAACGTCGGCAGTTCCAGCCATAACACCATGAACGCGCAGAATGCGAAACTTAAACCACCAACAATCCCACCGGCCTCTTTGCACCCAAGGTCCTTCAAGAGCAAATACATGAAGCTTGCAGCTAGGAACAGGTGCAACGCTGCATATACTGTGAACGCAGTGATCGGATCGAAGACAAGAAAGACCACGTTTAGAGGATATAACACAGCCGATTGCCCGTTCGCCAGAAACGGCGTTCCGCAGAACTGGTGCGGGTTCCATAGCGGTATTATGCCTTCGCGCATCGATCGCGCGTAGAACACCCGCCACGGATAGAATTGAGCTATCGCATCCCACTGTAGGGGGTTCCATTGAATAGGAGAACTTTCGGCATTTGCAACTGTGTTCCACGGCGACATTTGTGCCAGATAGTTGCCTGGCAGTAACGCGTCGCCAAGAAATATCGGTCGCCACAGGAATGCGCATACGAGTGCGGCGAAGAGAAGATAAGGCAACAGTCGCCTAATCGTGTTTCTCATCGTATTCGGCGCCATGGTATGATGAGACGCGCGAATCGCGTTCAGAGTGTCGTGCGAGCCGCAGCTTTTGGGGAACGCAGACTTCTCGAATCGTGTGGCGTTGCAATGAGGATGGATCACGCCCGATGCCAACAGCTTTCGAATTTGGCGGACCGCTAAAGCCAATGAACGTGACCCCAATCGAGATCAGCACGAGCCCTGTGATCGCAAACCGCCACACGACGCGCTCGTGCAATATCGTGGCGGAGAGTATCACCACCAAAAAGTAGCTCATACTGAAAAGCGGAAACGCTATTGACAAGCTCACCCGGCTCAACACCATTAGCCAGATGAACGTGCCTACTACGTAAAGGAAGAATCCTGCAATGGTCTTAGGCCTGAATACCCTGCCGAGTATGTTGGCCATCATGCGGATGGGGTTTTTACTGATGGGGATTTTCTCGGATCCGACTCCCATCTTGATAAGTATCTGGCCGAAGCTAAGCACAATAATGGTAAGCCAGATTAGCCCAAACGACGATAGCGTCAGCCCCTTTGCCATTAACTGTCCTTTCCGCTCCTACCTAATCCCAACCCAATAAAAGACACACCGGCGCTGATGAAAACCAGTCCCGCAATGGTGTATGTCCACCGAACCGGCTCGCCCAGCATTGTTGCCGAAAGCACCACAACCAGCGGGTAGCTAAGACTAATCAACGGATAAGCCACGCTCAAACGTACTCGGCTGATGGCTGTCAGCCAGAAAAAAGTGCTGATAACATAGAGAGCCAGCCCCAGGATTACTTTTGGTGCCAGCATTGCTTGCGCGATATGGATCACCGTTTCCAGTATGCTGTGTCCGGGCGGTATGCCGTGAGTCCCAAGGCCTATTTTTAGGAAAATCTGTCCGAATGCTCCTAGCGATATTGCTATGCAAAGTACGCCGAACGTGGCAGGGGTAAGATTGCCCACGTATGCGTGACCTCCTACCGGCCGTGCTACGGCAATTCTTACAGTTTTAAGATCGGATTGCCGGCGGCGTTATTATAGAACAAAGGCAGGGCCAAACACCAGAAGCCCTGCCTCCGCGAAAATATTGCTATAATACTATTTCTTGAGCAATTCCTTGGCCTTGTCTACGGCGCTGGCGGCATCCGGAGCGTAGCCATCAGCTCCGATCTCGTCGCAGTAATTCTGAGTGACAGGTGCGCCTCCGATCATAATACGCACCCTGTCTCTAACGCCCTCGGCCTCAAGCGCTTCAATGGTGTCCTTCATTGCAGGCATAGTAGTGGTCAAAAGGGCCGACATCGCGACGATATCCGCGCCGTTTTTAGCTGCTTCGACGAACTGTTCCGGCTTCACATCGACACTCAGGTCTTTAATCTCGAATCCTGCCCCTTCAAGCATCATAGCGACCAGGTTTTTGCCAATGTCATGCAGGTCGCCACGCACCGTGCCGATGGCGACTCGCCCCGCCGGTTCGACACCGCTCTTGGCGAGATGAGGTCTCAAGACCTCCATTGCAGTCTTCATCGCTCGGGCTGCGATGAGCACTTCGGGGACGTAGAACTCGTTGTTTTTGAATTTTTCTCCCACAACGTTCATTCCGGCGACCAGGCCATTGTTAAGTATTTCGCCTGGCGCCATGCCCTCCGCCAGGGCACTTTCTGTGATCGCCTTTGCGTCAGGCGCCTTGCCGTTTATGATGGCCTGTGCCAGAGCCTGTAGATCAGCCACTTTAGCTCCTCCTAAAAGTTTAGTTGCCTGCCGACGACCCTCATTCGCCGTTCGGCATAGATTGGCTCGCCATCTAAGGCGGCAACTGGTAATCAGTATAACGTTTTCCGTTTGACCGTGCAAGGCCGAGCTGGAATAGTAAGTTGTTGCGATGAGAACATTTTCGCCAATTTTTTCGCTTAGTTGAGTAGCCTCGAATTGCTGAGAACACCGATTTTGTGTTCTATCGCAGCAGCCTAAATTTTTACGTCGCCGGGATATTTGTGCGCTTCGATGTACACGCTAAATACCGAATCTTCCAGGCAGCATGGGGTCTCGCCTAGTTCGTCAACAATGCGCCGTGCTACAGGGTTCTGAGTGGTGGAAGCTACACAGGATGAGTCGCCGTTTACGGTGATCTTGATGTCAGTCAAACCGGAAGACTCGATGATCTTGCAATACTCGTCGACCAGCAATGCTCCAGCTAAGCAGGCAACGTATGCATCTACGCTTTTACGTATGTGCTCTGGCAGTTCCTTCATCAGAGCGATATCCGAGATCAACATCCTGCCGCCAGGTTTTAGTACCCTGTAAATTTCTCGGAAGACACGCGGCTTGTCGGTCGATAGGTTGATCACACAGTTGCTTATGACCACGTCTACGGATTCGTCTGCCACAGGCAGGTTTTCGATCTCGCCTAGTCGAAACTCGACGTTCGTGAACCCGTTTTTATGCGCGGCTTCTCTTGCCAGCTCAATCATCTCCGGCGTCATGTCAACCCCGATGACCCTGCCGGCAGGTCCAACCTTGTACGAGGCAAGGAAGCAATCCAACCCGCCTCCCGATCCCAGATCCAGAACTATCTCGCCTTCAGAAAGCGATGCGAGTGCGATCGGGTTGCCGCATCCGAGGCCCATGTTAGCCTCTTCGGGGATATATTTCAGCTCTGCCTCCGAGTATCCTAAGGATTTTGCTAGCGTTCGGGTATCTGAACCGCAGCATCCGCATACGCAGCCTTCTTTCTCCATCGCAATTCTTCCGTAAGCTTCTATTATGTTCCGGCGTATTTTCTTTTCGTCCATTCAATTGTCCTCTCGTACCCGGTTTCGTTCTGAATACTTGTGAAGTGCCATCAGCAGGAGCTGGGGTTGATCTTTCAGGAAGGTGCTGAAGCGATATACTCCTTAACTGGGCCTAGGCGGATTCGACTGGTTCGGGAAACATCATTCGGTCCATCAGCTCCGTTTGATAATCTGGCGACACGGCTAGTTCTATATGTTCTGCCGCACGTGCCAATTTACGTGCCACCTCGAGTTCCGGTTTCGAAAGAAGTGCAATCCTAGCACCAGCTCCAGCGGCGTTGCCAATGGAGACAACTTTGTCTTTGGCAACCGCCGGAATTAACCCAATCCTTATTGCGCTTTCCACGCGGATGTAGTTGCCAAAGGCTCCGGCCAGCAGCACTTCTGAAAGATCGCGCTCCGACGCGCCTGCGATTCGCATAAGGGTGGCGATGGCCGCACGTATGGATCCCTTGGCTAGCTGAAGTTGGCGAATGTCGGACTGGGTGAGCGTGATAGGTCTTCCCGTGCCGGATTCGTTTCTCGTTGCCAATACAAATTCCGTGCCTGATTCTCCTTGGATCAATCGTTGTCGCACCGATTCTTTGGCCGAAACTGCCTCATCTGCCGAGAGCAACCGTCCCGACTCGTCGATCAATCCCGCATCTAGCATCTGCGCGATCACATCTACTAATCCTGAACCACATATTCCTATCGGCTGTCTCTTATACACAT
>JAOAGX010000008.1:0-16820 GCA_026415535.1 Armatimonadota bacterium
ACATTTATGTCCCTCTGGAATATTCCGAGGTTCAGGCGCGAACAGTGAACGTATAGAACATCGCCCAACAGTCCGCTCTCGATGATCTCCTTCATCTTGTTGACGCCGGCTGTGTACTCAAAAGTGTGATCCACCATAATAATGCAGCCGTTTTTCTTGCCTAAAGCAACAAGTTCTTCGGCTTCTTCCACACTGGCCGTAAACGGTTTTTCAACGAGGACATGCTTTCCGGACTCAAGGGCTTTTTTCGCAAGAGGATAATGCGCGCTAACGTGTGTGCAAACCGCAACTGCATCAATCGAACTGTCGTTGACGATATCGTCGTAGTTGGTGGTCGTCTCGATCATGGGATAAAGTGTTTTCATGTGCTTGAGACGCTTCTCGTCCAAGTCGCAGCAGACGGCCATTTCGCACGTTGGAATCTGATAAAAGTTGCGTATTATGTTGGGTCCCCAATATCCGGCCCCTACAACGCCGATCCTTACGCTCATGTTTACTCTCCAAAGTTAATTGATGTTTAGTTGTAACCAAAAGGTTTTGGCGAACAAGCAACCTCTAGTTGCTGGCATCGTCATCAAGTCAAGGTTAACACTATAGGCACGATAAGTCCAGCTGGAAATTGTACACTGAATAAAAAACGGTTTAGCCTACCATCTAGATTCTCCGTCGCGCTCAGAATGACAAGTCGACGGGAATGACAACTTGGCAGTCGTGTCACTCTGAGCGGAGCGAAGAATCTATCTGCGGCCACAAGAGCAAGCACGAATTTTAATTGTGCCTGTTCTTAACCCAATGGTCTGAGTCAGCATGCTCCTCGGCCTACTATGGCCTTAGTTATCGTTCGGAGCATGATACGAATATCGAGAATTAGCGACTGGTGCTCGAGGTACCAAATGTCCATCCGCACAGCCTCGTCAAACGGCACTCGGCTGCGGCCGTGAATCTGCCACCACCCGGTGATGCCAGGTATTCCTTCAAGCCTTCTACGGTGCCAGTCCTTATAAAGCTCCACCTCATAAGGCAGATGCGGCCTCGGCTCCACCATGCTCATTTCGCCGCGCAACACATTGATCAACTGGGGTATTTCGTCTAAGCTAGTCCGCCTGAGGAATTTACCTATTAAAGTTACTCGGTCGTCGCAAGTCATCTTATAGAGCTTCTTATCACCTTGAAGCTTGCGAAGCTCTTCATCGCGGCCCTCGATAAAAAGCTTTATATACTCCCGGTGCCGTGCGTCGTCGCTACCGACATGCATGCTCCGAAACTTGTACATCACGAACTTCTTGCCGTCCTTGCCTACCCTAGTCTGCTTAAACAAAACAGGCCCCGGACTGGTTAGTTTGATCAGTAACGCTAGTACCGCAGCTATGGGCGCCGCAACTACTAAACCGATCGACGCGGCTATCAAATCTAGCACCCGCTTCATTTTGTAGGCTCTGATCGGCTTGATCTCTTCAACTCCGCCGGTCTTATTACCCGTTGCGGCACCCTCTATGGTTGCCATTCCTCACTACCCCTTGTTAATTTAACACCCCACCTCTGTCGGGCAGGTATGCAACTCAAACAGCCACGACCTCTTTAATAACCGTGGCGACTTTTACGAGCTGCTCTTCAGTCAGCTCGGGGAACATCGGGATCGAAACTATTTCTTTTGCATAACGCTCGGCAACCGGATGATCACCCTCCTTGCCTCCAAGAAATGCGTAAGCAGGCTGAAGATGAAGAGGTACCGGGTAGTGAACTCCAGATCCCACGCCTTTTTCTTTTAGTGCAGCCATAAACGATTCTCTGTCTTTTACCCGGACAACGTACACATAATAAGAATGCCTCGCGTCCGGTTTCTCAATAGGGAGCACTACTCCGTCTATCCCAGCAAGCAATTCTTGATAAGTTTTCGCGTGAGAGCGCCTAGCCTCAACCCATTTGTCCAAATGCTTGAGCTTGATTCTCAGTATAGCAGCTTGTATACCGTCGAGCCTGGAATTGTAGCCGATAATAGCATGTTCATACCAGGTGGTGCGACCGTTGTCGCGAAGAAGCTTGAGCTTCTCGGCAAGTTCGTCCGAATTGGTAAGGACTATTCCAGCGTCTCCGTAAGCCCCCAATGTCTTGCTAGGATAGAAACTAAACCCGGACGCATCTCCCATTCCGCCAACCTGCTTACCTTTGTAATGGGTGCCATGCGCTTGAGCGCAATCCTCGATAATCTTCAGGCCGTTAGCGCGTGCAATGGATAGGATCGCGTCCATGTCTACTGGGTGTCCATATAGGTGAACAGGCATAATAGCCTTGGTTCTCGGAGTAATCGCCGCGCTGACTTTTGCTGGGTCGATGCAGTAAGTTTCGGGGTCACAATCCACGAAGACCGGCGTTGCTCCGGCGTGCGAGACGGCTGCTGCCGTTGCGATAAAGGTGTTGGCCGGAACTATAACCTCGTCGCCTTCGCCAATACCAAGAGCTTTGAGGGCTAAGAAAAGAGCCTCGGTTCCATTGGCGACACCGACCCCGTGCTTCACACCACAGTACTCCGCGAACTCAATCTCAAAGGATTTCATCTCGTCGCTGAGAATGAACGCGGTGTTTTCACAGACGTGTTTGATGGCCGCTTCTACTTCGGCTGCAATCGAGCGATGCTGTATCTTCAGATCAATGAGTGGAACCATTAAAATCCCTTTCTCTGCCTACTGATGGTAAAGTAAGTGAGCATATGGCTTGTCGGTCAAGCCAGTTTGGCACTTCAGATCATGTATACTGCAAATTACTCGGCCAGGATTCCCGACAACCACCGATTCCGGCGGAACATCTTTAACAACTACTGCTCCGGAACCGATTACCGAGTGCGCACCGATGCGAACAAAAGGCAGGATCGTTACGTTAACCCCGATTTCGACTCCCTCTTCTATATGTGGTCCGCGCATGCACTCGCTTGAGTGAAGACAGCCTGGGTGAATGTCGTTGGCAATAGTCACTCCCGGTGCCATAAACGCATTGTCTTCTATTATCGTAAACTGAGCCACATAACAGTTACAGTGTATTTTGACGTTAGAGCCGATCTTGCACCCGTAATCTATGGTCGTACAATTCCAAACTTGGAAGTTGTCGCCTATTTGGTTTTCTTCTCGAATGGTAACGTTATGACCTGTAGCAAGACGGTTACCAATGGTTGTCCCACCGTAGATTACTGTTCCAGATCGGATTGTAGCGTCGTTACCTATGCGAAGTACATAGTCCTTAATCTTGCGTCCTGTCAAGTAGCCAAGAATTGCAGTTTCATCTATTCGCGCGTTTGCACCTATGATTACATTGTCCGAAGGCATGTTAGCAGTCCTCTTCTATTTTTGCATTACCTATTGACTGAAATATGTTGCAATAGAACACAAACCCGCAGTTTTATTACATCGACCGCTCCTCAGCAAAACCAATAGAATAGCAAAAAAAGCAATTATTGCAACAATATATCTACTATCTATTATATTATATAATTTGACCGCGCCATATGATAATTCTATGCTAGAATCTCTTTAACCACATCTACCGCCTTCTTCACATCAGCAAGCGCTACGTCGAGGTGTGTTACAGCCCTGATCTTAGTTCCCCTATAAGAACTCATTCTAACTCCGCGACTAATCAACTCGGACATGAACCTCGGAACATCCATGCCAGTGCGTGCAATGTCAAATAGGACAATGTTTGTCTCAACTGATGTCGGGTCGATGTCTATAGAGTCGATCAAGGCGAGCCCTTCGGCCAGCACTTTGGCGTTCGCGTGATCTTCAGCTAATCGGTCTATATTGTGCTCTAAAGCATAAATACCAGCAGCTGCAATGATGCCGGCTTGTCTCATAGCCCCTCCAAACGCTCGCCGCCAGCGCAGGGCTTCATCTATGAACGCCTTACTACCCGCCAGCATCGACCCTACAGGAGCACCCAGACCCTTCGACAGTGCAACATTGCAGGAGTCGAAATGAGCACAGTACTCCCGCAAAGATATTCCCGTGGCCACCGAAGCATTAAAGAGCCTAGAACCGTCTAGATGGCGCGCTAGCCCCAGTTCTGCCGCAGTATCACACACAGAACGTATTAGATCTATCGGCCAAATGGTACCGCCGCAAAGATTGTGAGTATTCTCGATGAAAACTATTCTAGTGCGAGGATACAACACATCGTTCGGTCGCATCGCAGCGCGTACGTCTTCGGGACCAAATAGCCCGCGATCTCCACTGACAGGATAAATCATCATTTGACATAGCGACGCTATCGCACCGGATTCTAGATGTGCCGGATGAGACTCGGCATGCATTATTACCTCATCGCCAGGTGAGCCGTGTATGCGAAACGCAATCTGGTTGCACATCGTTCCGGACGGCAGGAAGACAGCAGCCTCAGTTCCGAGCAACTCGGCTGTCATTTCTTCAAGTTTTCGGACCGTTGGATCTTCGCCTTTTTGCAGATCGCCGACCGGTGCTTTGGCCATAGCCTTGCGCATAGCATCGCTAGGCTGTGTTACCGTATCGGAAGATAGGTCTATCAGTCCTGAAATCAAATTGTGCCTCCGAACTAGCGCTTTATGAGTCCGTCGCGGCGAGCTCTACATGCGAAAGACGCAAAATCAATCTCCTAAAGAAATCCCTGCGGCCTTCATCCCGCACTTGGATATAAACAGCCTTCTCTTACCACCCTTAGTTAAGGGAATATGACTCACCGGCCGAACTTCTACTGTTACATCCTGTCCCAGGTGAGCCTGGGCTGCTTGGTGAATGCGTTGCACTACTGATCCAGGATTTCCAACACTCACAACGCTGATAACGAACAAGTCAGGCTTTTCCTGCACGACTTGGAAGTCCTTTACCTCGCCGGAAAAACCTTCGAATAGGCCGGTAAAGAAATGAACAACGATTACCTTGCCTGACGGCGTAACGCCGATATCGGTGAGACGTCCGGTAACCTGTTCGACGACCGGGAGGCCGCGTCCGCACTCGCATAACCTGTCCGAGGCGATAGCAACATCCTGGATATTATATCGAATGAAAGGCATAGAGTAGTGATTTAGGTCGGTCAACACGACCTGCCCTTCGCGATTTGGCGGACAGCGGTTTCCGTCTGAGTCAACAACTTCAAGAATCACATCCTCGGCGTTGACGTGATATGTGTTGCCAAACCCGCACTGCCCGGCAACCTCCATCCCCTCGCCTCCGTAGCCGTCATAAACCCTGCAACCAAAACACGACTCTATTAACTCGCGTTGGAATGGGAACAAAGTTTCTCCGGTGGTACAAACTGCGCTTACCTCTAGCTTAAGGCCCTTGTCAGTCACGAGTTTGGCGAGCGAATAAAGTGAAGATGCATAGCCTCGCAACGCCTTTGGTCGAAAGGCCTGTATTCTGCGCACAACTTGGTCCACGTTGCCTTCCGTCAGATCAAACGCGCTAACGGCCATCATCCCCGAAAATCTGCGTTCTAGAAAACGCCAAAAAAAACCCTTTTTGAAAGCGCCGTGCGGAAAGCCGGTCACATTCACATAACGGTCACCAAGTTCGAGCCCGGCCCACTTCCAAAATCTGAGCAAACCGGCCCACTTGCGAGCTTTTTCTGCATCGCTCATATAAAGAGTGAATGGTTCGCCTGTAGACCCACTACTCGACAATCTGGCTAGTTGACCGCGGTCGAACCGGTCCGATACCATTCGTTCCAGGTTGGCTCTAATAACGTCCTTAGTGACAATCGGGAGTTTCGGTAGATCGTCTACGGAACGCACGTCTTGCGGAGTCAGGCCGTGTTCGTCGAATAGTTCGCGGTAGAAGGGAACTGTCCAATAAGCGTGATCAACTAAGGACGCAAGCTTTCTATCCTGGATCGCACGAATTTCTTCGGGCGAAAGCCATTGCGATTGTTCTAACTCGCCGAGATACCGGCTGAGTGGCCAGCCTCGCACCTTTTCGGCAATCGGCAGACCTATTCGCTTAACTATAAACCTGCTGATATCCATTAGGATTTGTTTCCAAAGTTACTTGCTGCGACCATAGAGTTTGGCAAGTTGTTTTGCACACTGATCCCAACCATATTTTTCTGCGTTGCGGCGTGCTGACTCGCCGATCGCTGCTGCGCGCTCGGGATCTTCGAGAAGACTGATAACCTCTCGCGCTAGTGCATCAACATCACCTACCGGCACGATGATACCGTCTTTGCCGTTCTCTATCATATCGGGTATGCCTCCAGCATCAGTTGTAACTATCGGCAGACCTGAGGCTGAGGCTTCCAGCAGCGCCGTCGGCAGACCGTCATTGCGCGATGTATTAAGGAAAACGTCGGCTTTGTCAAACTCATCGGGTACATTTTCGTTCGGCAAGCGTCCGGTAAACCGGACACCTGTCAAGCCGCGTTGTTCTATGTACTTTTCCATATCAGCACGCAGTTCTCCGTCTCCGATGAACGTGATGGTTGCTTCTAGAATTCCGGCCTTCACCTTCTCGAATACCCGCAGTGCTGTCATGGGATCATACACGTCCTCAAAACGTCTGATCCATACTATGTTGGGCTGAAGCCGTTCACGTTTCCTAAAGCGAAACCTTTGCAGATCCACAAGGTTGCGTAGAACTTCGCTCTCGATGCCGTATTCAGAAAAGACGTTTTTGAGCCGGGCGGAAACTACGACGATTCTATCGGCCATTTTAAGGAAAGGAACTACAAGCCAGGCCCACCTAGCCAGGAAAACATGGCCAAGTCCGCCATGGTAGCTTATTATAAACCGCTTTCTGAAAAACAGCCTGTTGATAGGAGCACAAACCAGCACCGGTACAAATCCCCACCATGAACATGCATGAACGTGAACCACATCACATTTCGGAGCAGTTCTAAGAAACCTCACGGCAACGAATAACGGCTGCAACAGAACTCTAAGAGGCTTCAACCACGAACGATCGAGCTTGTGCAAGATGGTATCGACGCGAAAGACGCGCGCTCCGGCACTTTCCAAACCATCAACCATCAGGTGCGCCTGAATCGTCACGCCTCCTCTCTTAGGCAAATATGGCGCCACCATGCACACCCGAAGACCTCTTAGCCCGCTAACATCACTCTGCTCGACCATTAGAGTTCTTAATTAGCAGATTAGCTATCCGACATCACCTAGTGCTGCGACCAACGCCGATATATCGAATCCCAGCGGCTACCACAGCGTCAACACTCCACGCATTGCGGCCATCAACTACACATTTAACGCCTTTCCTTGCTAGGTCGGCGAAGTCAAGATTAAGATAAGCATCGTGCGCCGTATTCAGGATAAGTATTTCGTTGCCCTCGATCTCCCCAGGAATCAGACCAAGGCGGCGAATCTCTTCTTCCGTATACAATGGGTCGTGGACTGTAACGCTTGCACCACGTATCTCCAGTTCGGAGGCCAACGCAAATACCGGCGAATAAGCGCTTTCCTTAACTTGGGGCCGAAAGCTAACACCTAGTATGACACACTTTTTGCCCTGAACATCGCCAACCTTATTCAATATCTTGCGAGGCTGCGCTGAGTTGATCTTGCGGCCAAGTTCGGCTAGTTCGACCGGGATTCCACGACTTCGGGCTTCGCTGATGAGAAAATATGGGTATACCGGCGTACAATGCCCGCCTACACCGATCCCGGGCAATAGCAGGTTGGATTCTCCATCGGTATTAGCTGCCTGGCGTACCATTTCGAAGTCGATTCCGATGCACTCGGCGAAAGCCGCCAACTCGTTAGCTAGAGCAATGTTGACGTCGCGGTAGATCATACCCGCCAGTTTGACCAGTTCTGCCGCTTCGAGGGTGCCTACGTTGATCACTGGCGCACCAAGGTACTTGGTGTAAAACTCAGCTCCGCGAGCTGCAGAAGCCGGAGTTATTCCACCGACAATTTTCGGATTGTTAAAGAGATGCTTTAGCACGAAAAGGCTCTTGACACGCTCTGGCGAAAACACCAGGTCATAGTCAACGCCTGCCCTCATGCCATTCTCGTCTATGATGTGCCCAAGCCTGCGAGTTCCACCCACCGGCAGCGTAGTCTCAAACGAGATCATTGAACCGGGCTTAAGATTTGCAGATGCGATTTTGGCAACATCATCTATCATTGAAAGCTCGGCTTCCCTACTATCGGACAGCAGCACGGGCACAATAACAACAACAACCTCGCTATTGGCAATCGCTGATCCCGTATCTGTTGTGGCGACCAATCTTCCAGAGCGAACGCCTTCTGCCAACAGCTCATCGACTCCGGGCTCCTGAAACGGGCAAATGCCAGCATTTATACTCTCCACCTTTGCCCAGTCCACATCACAAACAAATACCGACGCTCCTCTTGATGCAAATACGCAGGCTAGCGGCAATCCCATCTTGCCTGCACCAACAACAGTTACATTCATAAGTTCCACCTTTAACACATCGAGGCAACAAGCTCGACGTACTTGGCTCTCTCAACGGCCCAATTCCACCGGTCGCGAAACGCAATTCCGGCGCGCGAGAGAGAACGCATCTTTTCCGGATTCTCGTAAAGCTCTATTACGGCTTGCTCAAAGGACTCTACGCAGCCAGGATCCACAAACTTGACCAGGTCATCCGTGTAATAGTTTTCCATCGTTCGCGTACGGGACACTATAGTTGGTAACCCAGCAGTTACGTATTCTATGACCTTGCCGATAAAACACAAATCAGTATGCACGTCTTTCAAAAGAACGGACAGGCCGACGTCTGATTGTCGAATAAGCTCGGGTATTTCGTTCCACGGCACGCGACCTCGGAATTCAACAATTTCCGAAACACCTAGCTCGCGAGCAAGTGCCTGCAGTTCTTCGACCTGTTCCCCCCAACCTACTATGCATAGAGATATGCCTGGTATGCGTTCTTTTAGCCGCGGCAGAGCTTGAACCACTGTTCGAAGACCGTACCTCTCCGAGATCGTGCCTGTGTAAAGCAGCCTAAACTCTGATTTCGATCTAAAACGCTCGTTCTCGGGCAACAGAGCTGACCCAATGAAATCAGAGTTGGGCATGTTCATAACAACAGTGGGATTCTTATCTGGAACGATAGAATGCAGAAGCTTCCGCATCTCGTCGGAAACCGTCATAACGGCATCCGCAAAACGCATGCTCCACTTCGATTGAGATCTCAGTGCGCGGACAATAAAAGATTTGTCTCCGAGACCGTACTTGGATTGAAAAAGCTCTGGCATCGGATCGTGGACATCTAAAAGGACTTTACTACCAAATAGTCTGGGCAGCAAGGCGGCAAAGACTAGAAAGTCTGGCATGTTATTAACGTGTATGACGCAATACCGCCTCGGCCTAGACGCAAGGAAAATCGCGGTCAGCACAAAGAAAGTAAAATACTCCCACAGATACCTGATAACCGATCCACGCTTTCTGTCCAGCGGAAAACGATAAATATTGACGCCGTTGACAATCTCGTACTTAGGACGGTTTCCCTCCCTGATGCTAATAACATCCACATTGTAACCAGCGTCGACAAGTGCCTCAGCTTCCAGCCTAACGCGGGAATCCATGAGATAGGGGCCGTGCAGTACGTGGCAAACACGTCTCTTCACAGGTTTGCCTCCGAGAATTTTCTATTGTGCTGCAGGTCTGTAAACACTAGCCTCCCCTCATCAATTGCGGCAAGGGCTACAACTGCTTTTTCAGCACCTGTACCCTCAATGTGCCAGTTACTGTTGGACTCTACTAGTTCCAGAGCAGCCCTAGTTCGCCACCACTCATCGACTTCACTCGGCAGTGCGTACCAACTTGTTCCACTGGCGCGGCGATCAGCCAAATAAGATAGCAGCGACTTGTAACAATCAAGGGCTTTAGGATTCTTCAACAGGTAGTCGGGATGAACTATGAAGCTAGCAAGGCCGTTGAAGTTGTCAATAATACCAAGCTGGCGTTTCCACAGGTCGATCGAGTAATCCTCCAAAATGTGAAACAAAGTGTAGTCCTGCACCGTCGTAAGCGGCAGCTCGATAACGTTGCCGATGAAATATGGTAACACAGTACAACAACCGCCTCGTTGCGGGTCTAGATGGGCAACGTTCGGTATTGACATGTCGTATGAGAACTCGAAGGCTCCATACCAATCCGGGTTCCTGTACATCGCACCTGATCTGAAACCGCGAGCTTTCCACAACCGACAATATTCGTTGATCCTAGACGCGCGAGCAGAGAAAACCTTCGGGTCGGAGTACAACCGTCCATCGTGGTTGAGGTCGTGAACGTTGACCTCGAAACCTCTGGATTTTATTGTTTCGATTAGGCGATCCGACACTGCATAGCGCTTTTCGGGTATCAGCTGGAACGAAGCCTTTATGCCAAAAGAGTCGTCGATATCCATCAACTTTTGACAAAATTCAAGGCCTGCGCGGGTTTCAACGTCGTGAGTGAGGACGGTGCAACTTGTATATCCCTCTGGCCAAAACCATATGAATGGTACCGGGTTGCCTTTATTGCGCTCAACGGCTAGAGACATAAGACGCCTCATCAAATCATCAATGCTGGTATCAACTGGCCATCTGGGGAATCGAATAGCGTCCCAGTCTCTGAGATGAACTCGCTGGAGATGCCTACGGAAACCAACAGGCATCAAAGGTCTTGCCAGGTAATAAGCATTCCTTACTAGCGACTTCAGGCTGAAAGCTGAATGCAACACAGTCCGATCCGCATATTGCTCAAAACGCGCATTTTCGACAACCTCATCAGTATCACAGGGAACCATTATGCGGCCATCTACTACTCTGAGCTGATCAACTAGATTAGGTAGATCGTCTTCTACAGACTTGCGCGGGAAGCCGGCTGTTGTTCTTCCGTAAAAAACTGTGTCGCCAAGCCTGAAGAAGCCGGCTTGTGTTGACAACTCGCCATCCAATGCCAAGTCCACGAAATGTTCGGGACAGCGGTAATAATCGATTAATGTCTTATTCAACTGCGGTTCCAGCGGACTACAAACCGTTTGCTAATCTGACGTTGTCAATGGAAAGCCGGTCAAAACCAACTGTGAAGGCAGGTATTACCTAGCCCATATGCTTATAAAGCACGTTTCCGGCTGCTCTTAAGAGTGGATCGGGCAGGATGGCAAAGAGCTTTTTAGCGCGGCCCATTTCCTCATCATCGCTAGAATCAGATTTCTTAGCACATACAGGTGTTCGCCAGTAAGTCAGTTCGGATCTTGTTGCTGACCATCTTTCTTTATGCTCGACGAGAGAGGTATTACCGTAATCGGTTCTACCGAAATCAAGAGCAACAGCGCCACGCTCTTTCAAGTCCTTTATAGCTTGCCAGACAAGACCGGGTATCGCACCTATCTTGACGTATGCCGGATCGTAGCCCATGTACTTGTAGTAAATCGTGCCTTTGTGCAAAATCGTTATGATGGAAGCAATCGGAACACCTTCTTTGCAGGCTATCCTAACCTCCATTGCTTCACCAAGACATTCAAGCAAATTCCGAAACCAACTGATTGGCTGTGGCGGAATACCGTGCTTGCGCCGCATAACCATCATCAACCGATGGAATTGCTTCAGACCGGCTTCGTTGTTCATTATTGAGTACTCGAGTCCAGCACGTCCTGCGTCGCGGATTGGTATCCTAACGGCGTTCTTGTGAAGTCGCGAGTGAATAGCGTCGATAGAATCGGAAAGGTCAATGATGTGCATATGGAAACGCTTACACTCGGAGTATGAATCCTGTGCTTCCAGAACAGGGTTTCCTGAAAAAGGCCTCAGTTCTGCATACTTGAGACCGGCTCGTCTACATTCTGCCTCAACCTCAGCAAGAATGGCCTGGAACGCATCCGGATCATCTACCAAGGGTCGGCAGTGATCCGAAAAAGGCAACGAAACGAGCCGTTTACCGGTTAGCCAGCTATTTACCCGACAAAAAGGAATGCCGTTTTCAAGATCCTGTCCGGGAGCCGTGGTGGTATATACAACAGGCTCGTAGCCATAAGTTCGCCGCAGCGCTTCCAGCCACTGCGACGTGTGGTACACCGAAGCTTCCGGGTGTCGTTGTAAAAATTCCGGCCATCGAGCATCTTCCAATGGATTTAGCTGGTATACATTCATAACGTGCTACTTGCCGAAGTCAGGCACGTGCGCAACGAACTCGCGAATGAAATCTTTTAGAAATTCTTCATCCTTGGTTTCGTCATACGAATCGGTTGAAAACCGGTACCATATAATCTGTCGCGAGCGAATGTCGGCCTGTAACCGTTTCAACTCCCACGGCGCACGAACAATTCGCCAGAAGTCTCCCATCTTGGCTTCTCTAATCGCCTGAGCCATTTCCTGCGTGGTTGGATAAGAGTTGGGTCCAATCATATACCAATGGATAACAAGGGTTCTGCCGAAGTCATTGCCCGCCTGCAAAATAGTTGCCCTCACTTTGACCGCTCTGGGCTTGCTGAAGTTTATGATAACGACCTTGTCATTTGTAACCGGGCTACCGCCCCCGGGGAGACACTGATGCGGATCGTGAAATGCGGAAATGTCAAGCGAAGCATCGATAAACAGTTCTACACGACGCCCTGTCGTCACCGTATCGACGTAGTAGCGGTTAAGCAAGTCACCTTTGGCAAGTTCCTTCTCTACACCTGGATCTATGGGAACATCCTGACCAACCCATTCTCCAAACTTCATCGGAATGTTTGATCTATTTATTTGGCCTTTGGGCAAATCGTAAAGCGAGGGGAGTCTGCTGCTAAGGGCTGCTGTCACGATAAACACGGCCATCACGACTACGAAGTGTACACCCTTGCCCACCGGCTTAGGCCAGAACTTGATCCTTGACTCTTCCTCAGGTGCAGGTGCCCCGGTAGATAGATCTGCGGCTTTCATCAGCTTGGCGACTCCAAACAGAATAGCGAAACAGATCAGTAAGCCGATATAGCCGCTGTAGTCGTGGAACTTGTGCATGGCTTCCTCGGAACCTGTCAAGAAGCCAGCATACGCGATCAAAGTTACTCTAAGCGAATTGATGAAAATGCTTAGCGGGAACGACATACAAAGCAATATCAGCTTTTTCCACCACGCAGCCCTAATCACGTAGATGAAAAACCAGCTGAAGGTTATCAGCGAAATCAGGAGCCTAAGGCCGCTGCACGGCGAACCTACAAGCAAGGTTTGCCCCGGTAAACCGGACGAGTAGATTGTGTTGCCGTACTGGGTAACATCGTAGCCTGAGGTTAGTTGAAGAAACTTTGTTGCAACAGTGGCTGAGATGAGCTGGAATCTAGCGGTTGCGCTATCGATCATCCACGACGCTAGTGGCATCATTGTAGACAAAAATAGGATCGGAATGAACGTGATCCTAGTGATTTGCCATCCCAGTAACATCAAAACGGCACCGTATATGCACAGGAAAAACGCAACACCGTAGATCACGCGTAGGCCCATAAGTAGACCTATTGCATGCAACGGGACAAAGATGAGTAGTAACACTAAGCCAAGCCAAGAGTGCCCAATATCGGCACGCATCAGCCTGCCCCGGTTTACCCATATCATAAATGCCGAGATAAAAGGCACCAAGTAGCCGTGTGAATAGTAACTTTCGTTTTCACCCCAAACGTGCCACCAATTGCGAAGAACGGGCCATTGGATAACCAGAAACAATACGCCAGTAACAATCAGCGGCCAATAGTCGACAAGAATCATTGCGCTTGTGCGCTTTTGACATGAGACCGTGTTTTCGGGCTGAATGCCCATGTTGAAACTTCCTCCAAAACAAGTAGATGTAGTCAATAAGTAAACGCGTTGCGTAGTGCTGTTTAGCTGTCGTGAATCGACATTCTGAGATGTACCAGCATACAGAAGACCTGTAGCTTACTCCTTAGGGTATTACGCCGCAGTGCTGAGAGACGGTTCCCGAAATGTTGGGAGCAAAATCCTATCCTGTCTGCTTGTCACACTTTTGCACGCGCCTCTTGAAATCCTCGGGAGTAACCTCTTCGTATTCTTCTTCTAAGTCGTAGAAAATTATCTGGCTGCCTGAGAATTCGAACTTGAACGGTACATATGTGAGCCGACTTAGCGCCTCTCTAACCTGCGGTTGCTTAGCCGGTGGGACAAAAAGCAGCATGAAACCGCCTCCGCCGGCACCAGCTAACTTGCCTCCAATAGCTCCAGCTGCCCGTGCTGCCTCGTACATCGAGTCTATTTCGGTGTTGGAAACAGAACTGCTTAGGCTACGTTTGGCCTCCCAAGCCTCATGCAGGAGTTCGCCGATACCTTCGATGGGACCACCCGAAACAAGTATGCTTTTCGCTTCGTTCACAAGATGTGTCATAGTTCTAAGCTGTCGTCTGCGAGACTCAAGATTATCAACAAACGTGCTTGCTATATCGGAAGCTGTGCGCCTGATACCGGTGTAAAAAAGCATAAGGTAAGAGTTGAATTCAGCTATCCTCTTTGGCAACAAGGTTACTGGATTGACAACAAACGTATCGTTAGGCAGAAACTGTATATGGTTGAACCCGCCGTAAGCGGCTAAGACTTGGTCCTGTGATCCTACTGCTTCCTTGAGAATATTCTGTTCTATGTCGATAGCTTCCATTGCAAGATCGCGTTTGGTTCGTATCTCGCCTTTGAGCGCGTGGATAGCGTTCAACAAGCCGACAGTAAAAGCAGAGCTGGTTCCCATTCCGCTCCGAGCAGGAAGATCCGCATCGTGATGAATCTCGACCCCGCGCCTTATATCTAGGTATCGGAGTACTTCACGCGCTGCGGGATGGGCGATCTCATCGATCGTCTGACAATTCTCGATCTTCGAATAGATTATGCGGATTTTGTGTTCGAAGAACGGCGGAAGGTACCTGCACGTTAGATAGCAGTACTTGTCGATGGTGGTAGCCAACACTTCTCCGCCATGACGTCGGAACCACGATGGGTAGTCAGTTCCACCACCAAAAAATGACAACCTTAGAGGCGTTCTACTTATTACCACGGCGTCTCACTCTCTCAAAAACGTCGCCACCGATTGAATTGGCCAACGCGTATGATTCTGGCGTACCTATGTCGATAAACTCCCCTTCTCCCAAAAAACCATAGATATTGCGGCCGACCCAACTTGGAAACATCTCGCGCTCGATGGAAACAGGCCTGTTCGACGGAATGTCCTCTATTAGGGACTTAGCCAGAATATAGACTCCTGCACTTATTCGGCCTGGCCCTGGCTGATCACTTTTTTCCTCAAATCGCGTGATTCGTCCCGTACTATCTGTTGAGACTCTGCCGTAACGTCCGCAGTCTTTTATTTCAACAAGAAGCAAGGAACCCTCTGCGCCTGCATCTGTGTGCCTTTGATAGAATTCGTCGTAGTTTGAGGTAAACAACGAATCACCGTTCATTATCAGAGCAGGATCTGAACTGATGAGTGGTAAGGCCAATCTCAGTGCTCCAGCAGTGTCGAGCGGTCGGTCTTCCTGCGAGTAAACTATTTTCATTTCGGAATATGAATCGCCGACAACTTCACGAACCAGAACTCCCAAGTATCCGGTGCAAAGAATCACCCTGCGAACTCCTACAGCGGCAAGATAGTCCAGTTGGTAGAAGATAAACGGCGTGCCACGAACTTCTGCCAGCACTTTCGGGCGATCACTCACAACCGACTGAAGCCGCGTTCCTTTGCCGCCAGCCAAGATTACCGCATCGATATTCGCAAGATTACCCATCTGCTGCGATTACTTCTTCCAACACAGTCTGTTTAGGCTTGGTTGCTACCACAAAACTTGCAAAGCCGAAAAGGTCCCAGAATACGGGACCTGTAATCTTTCGTAACTGCTTCAAGGATACAATGGCACTATACGGAATCAGTACGATCCCACGCCAGTCGCGTCTCACTGCTGCCTTTCGAACAACCAATCCTCCAGCCTCAACGGCTTCGCATATTGTGCCCAAGTCGTAGATCCTGACGTGCGTAGGATCGTCGTAAAAGTTCAGGGTATGTGACATATGAGGCAATTTGGCACTGTGCGGCGAGGGAGTTTCTATATACATGCCTCCACCGGGTGCGAGTTTGCGGCACAGCTTCGAGATAACCAATTCCCCATCTTTCAAGTGCTCGATGACGTGGCTCATTATTATGCAGTCGAAGTAGTTGTCCGGCAAGGGGTCTAGGGCGTCAGGATCGGTTAGGTCAATTTGGTAGAAATGCTCCATTACTTCCAAGTCGGCGGCTTCAATATTGTAGTCAGTTGACTTGTCTAAACCGAAGTATTGGCACTGAGGATAATACTTTTTTGTTCGCCGAGGGGAATGGTTGCCGCAGCCCACGTCAAGAACCTTGGCGTTCTCTCTGGACAAGAACTCGTCCATTTGAACGAACCTAAACGGCTTTGCCATAAATCTACGCAAACTCTGCATTGACGACGCCTCGTCAGATCCAATAAGCAGCATCACTTCGAACAGCGTGAACAACCAGATCGAAGTTGATCACTCTATTCGCAGTGAAGTAGTCGAGACCTAGCCTCCTGCAAATCGTTCAGCAGACGCCGACTGATGACCTGCCACGAGTACTCCTCGCGGCCAATTCTAACGGCTTCATCGGCCATGCGGCGGGCTAGTTCTTCGTCGGCTGCAATCTTGAGCATTGCTTCAGCCAACGCATCCGCATTGCATGGAGGAACCACGATTCCGTTCCGACCATCTATGACCTGCTCAGGCAGCGCACCTACCCTTGTGGCAATGCACGGGAGTCCGTTGCCAAGCGCGATGGCGGCAACGCCTGACTGCGTTGCCGAAGTGTAAGGTAGAACCATTACTCCGTGAGTAGCAATTGCGTTTTTTACTTCGGAGTCTTGCACATACCTGTTCGTCA
>JAOAGX010000008.1:16830-19009 GCA_026415535.1 Armatimonadota bacterium
GAGCAATATAACCGCCGCCCATTATATCCAGGTGCAGATCAGGATTTGACTTCTTGGCAATCCCGTAAGCCTCGACAAGAAATTCTATGCCTTTGTAGCGATCGATCCTCCCGAAGAAAAGCATTTTGTGCCTTCTGGTTGCTATTGCTTGGGTATCTGGTTGCACATCCGGCAGGAATATGCCGTGCCTTGAGGCGACGTGAACCTTTTGAGGATATCGGCGAACCAATTCCGAAAAGCCGTAATCCGATATGGCGATTAAAATATGCGCTCGCGGCGGAAACAACCGTCTATACGCCGCGGTCATAACGCCTGCTAGACCTGGGTGCTGGACGACATCGTGCACTATTTCAGCAATCGTGATATCGGGGCGCAATTGCCGCTCAATTACCGGACTCCACCAGCTTCCGTGTGTGTCGAGCACGATGTCTGGAGCATCGCGGTTAATCTCATCAGATACACCTGTCGGATCTCTCCTCGTTAGTATCGCGCGCACGAGGGCTTTTTGTCCGCGGGTCCAGTCGAAAGTTTTTACTTCGCAGGGCAACGCCTTGAACTTGTCAAGCAGAGTGTTCATAGCCGAGAGATAGCATATGAGTTCCACCTCGTGGGCCATAACACTCGCGTGAGAGTATGCGAAGTGATCCGTGCCTTCCCCGCGGTCCATGTACATCAGCCCAAGGCGCATTAGTCAATACCTCCCCTAGATCTTGGACCTAAAGCAAGAAGTGCCTTTTTAAGTGGCCTCCCAATCACTCGAATCGGAAACAAGGGAAGGTATCGCAAAATTCTACGGCGAATTGCGGGGTCGAACAAGCGTGCAACTTCGTAGATAACCCTGTTCTGTTTAATTCCGAACCAGTGTTCCTCGTTATAGCAGACCCAACTGTAAAAACGCAACGCTCTTGCCTTTTCTAAGATATCTTTAGGCACCGCAACATTTCGGGAAATATGTGTTGCCACTTGATAGGCTTCTTTAACCATGAGGCCGTTCCTTGTTGCAACATTCCTCACAGTGTTCGAATGCACTCTCCAATAGTTAAGCGGCTTTGCGACGAATTCGATGTCCGACGCGAGCAACAATTTGACCCAAAAGGCATAATCACCTGCTATTGTCCAGTCCTCGTCGGCGTAGCCGACGTCCTCGGCGATGCAGCGCCGTATTAACGCCGAGCTGACGTTCGCGATCATGGACCCCAAAATGAAGTATCTGGCGCATTCATCGCGACCGTCGTTCGAGAAATCACTCTTCCAGCGATCCGCATCTACGTACTCACGTCTTTCTTCAAGGATAAATTGCCGACGGCCGTTTTCGTCGACAACCCAAGACTGACAGTAAGCAACTCCTGCTGCAGGATTGCTCTCGAGCCTTGGAACGAGGATTTCAAGAAACGCTGGATCGGCAAAATCATCACTTTCTGCTATCCATAGAAACTCGCCGGAAGCTTCACGCATTCCTTTGTTCCACTGTTTGAATACGCTACCGCTGTTGACCTCGTTTACTATAACTCGAACACGTGAGTCAGTTTCCCATCGGGCAATGATGTCGCGACTATTGTCGGTCGAAGCGTCGTCGAGAATAATCACCTCGATATCTCGAAAAGTTTGGTTCAGAACGCTCTCAATCCGCTGGTTTAAATACCTTGCGTGATTGTAGTTTGGAACGATCACCGAAACCCTTGGCATAACCTGGGTGAGTCCTTATCCTAATCACAAAGCCCTTAGATCGCGCGACCCGGCTGGAGTCGTGGACGATATCCAGACTCCAAACGGCCGGTCGAGACTTCTTCGGCTTGTATCGCGGTCTTTTTCTCTTGGAGTATTTGTCCGTACCGAGTAACTAGGGCGAAATAGCTCCAGAGAAGACCATTGGGGTATTGCGCGATGTCGTTGTTATATGCAGTAGTAGCAACGAACCACATGACAAAGGACAAACCAATTATTCCAACAAAGTTCTTGCCCAGAGGACCTTGGTCAGGAGCACGTCGGTAGACCCGCCAGCACACTAGGCAAAGGTGGAGAATGCCTCCGTAAAGAATACCAGCCCCAAGCAGCCCGTTTTCCTGCGCAATGTGCAGATATGTGTTGTGAACAAGAGTCGGTAAGGGCATTCCGCTGTCCGTGCGTATGCCCTCGTACTGTTTCCGACTCACAACGTATTGCTTGGTCGCTTCAAGAC
>JAOAGX010000092.1 GCA_026415535.1 Armatimonadota bacterium
GAGACAGGTGTAAACGTAGGCCAAATAAGTTCCGTCGGCAAGTCCCTCGATCTTATACTCTCCATTGGGGTCAGTTCTGGCCACTGCGTTCTTTATCACTGTGAAATCCGGGCCTACCGCTCGCACAATAACGCCCTCGATTCCCGAGCCGTTGTAAGTAACTGTTCCCTGCAATGTATTAGTTCGTTTAGCGACCGACTTTGTCAGCTCGGTGGTGATTGTCACAACTGGCCTCTCAATACACTGGTAATCGAAACCCAGCGCCTTCGCTACAAACGAGAGAGGCACCATCAACTTGCCTTCGCGAAGATAGACGTTAATCGGAAGATTTACAGCTAATGAGTTGATCAGTGCAATTCCTTGACCTTTTGTGAATGTGAGAGTGACGCCTTTACCTCTGAACGTGACGCGCTCTGGTGAGGACGACTCAACCGTGCCCCAGCCCAGTTTTTCCAAGTCACGCAGCCAGACCATAACCTGAAGTCCTCGCTGAATTTGGGCCGATTCAAGCTCGACCAGTTTGCCATCTAGGATCACCAGCACACTATGGCGTGGCGAGTCTATGGGGCGCACGGTTACTGTGGGTTCGGTTTGAGCAACTACGATTTGGCAAAGCAACATGCATAATAAGGCCGAGCTTATTGCAATTTTTTCAGTGGATTGCATGCTGCGAACCATGTTCTGTAGTTTACTGCGGGGCAATCTGCGCATCATTGGGATCTGTTGGCCTAGGCAGTTTGGTACCTTCTTCTGGCGGTACAGGCGTATTAGTTTCGGGTTCCTCTACGACTGGTACAGGCTTTTCGGCTGCGACATTTCTCTTACGATGCTCGTGCCGCGCTATGGTCGCGATCGTACCAAGTTGGCGCTCAATGTTGCGAAGCCTTGGACTAGGTGTCGAGGGTTCTCGTTCTAGCTCTGGGGACTGATGCGGCGATGCAGGTGTCCGGGCTTGCCTTTCTGTTTTCATTGTCGGTTCAGGCCCTGGCGGAATTGGTTCCTCCTGTATACGGACCACGGGTACCGGCCTACGTTTGGCTTGAATCGAAGACGGTTGCTTCGAAGAGTTGTAAACCACTATCCCTGCAACAGCTAGCGCCGCAAGTGCTACTGTGGCGATGGCGGCAACGTAACCCCATCGGAAACCTTCTTGTGCCACAGTGCAGTTCCTGATAGCTCCCTTTACACTCCAGGCGATTTGCATTCGCTCTTCGTCGGACAGCTCCGGCGTGTCACAGGGAATTGCTGCAATTATCCTACCGCGGCTCTCGACGTCCTTACGGCACTCGGGGCACTCTTGAGTATGTAATCTGACCTCTTTCATTTCTTCGGGGGCAAGATCGCCGTAGAGGTATGCGCCCATCATTTCACGGACTAGTTTACAGTTCATTTCGCTCGACCTCCCTAGCTTCGAGAATTCCGCTTCTCGCAAGCCGGTCGCGCAAATTTGCTGTTGCGCGCGAAAGGTGTGCCTTGACTGCTCCGGGACTGCATCCTATGGTCTCGCTGATCTCATTTATCGAAAGGAGCTTGTAATGGCGCAACACGAACACCAGCCTCTGACGCTCTGGAAGAGTCTCTACGGCATTTCTGATCATACGCCGGATCTCGGACTGGTATGCTTGGAACTCCGGCTCTTCATTCTCCGAGCCTTGTAATCGCTCCCAATCATCATCGGTCAAGTCAACTCTAGATCGCTTGGCCCGACGTTTTCGGTCTATGCAGTGGTTTAGGCAAACCCGATACAACCAAGCACTCAAGTTGTCCGAAGACGGAAACTTACGCAGAGCTCCGTAAAGCTTAATGAAAACCTCTTGGACTGCGTCACGAGCCTCTTCGCGGTCCTGAAGCACTCCCCACGCTAGGGCATAAACCTTGTCCATGTGAGCCGCCATCAGCCGGTCAAAGGCCTCGGCTTCACCTTGTTGGAATCTTGATATGAGGACTTCATCCTCGCCGGCGGCGGTCCTCATTTTGTGCTTGGTCTCCGTTTCCGGTCCCTATATTATCAAACGGACTTCACTGACATTTAGTTTACCACCGGTTGCACATGGGCGCAAACAACACACGAGCTTTTTTCTGTTGCGATAGCGTGCGGGAGCGAACGTATTGCGACTTCGCAACATAGGCTGATGGGTGTAGTGTTTCTTCTTGATATTTACGTTTGGGATGGCAGCTAGGGGCGTTATTATGCGGAATGAGGAGCAGCCTTGCAATATAGCGTCTTGATTTCAAAGGCGCGGAATAGTAGCGTCACCCGGCCATCGGAAAGTGCAACCGGCTTTCGATCTTCCTCCAGTAAATTGCATTCACACACAGACTCGACCGGTACGCCGAAATGGATAGTTGTCGTCGCGGACAATTTACCGGCCTCATACAACCGAACCACAAACCCTCCGCCCTCCTCTGCCCACTTGACGCTCTCGACGATTACATTTGGCGCGTCGATGCTTAATAGGCTCTCAAAAGTCTGTGCATTTTCACCTGCCTCAAGACATCTAACCGGCAGGTTCAGTTCATAGGCAGGGCGAACAACGGACTCAACGGAAAATGCACATGCGTGCGGCAACAGTGAGTAAGTTACCACGTGCCGTCCTGCATTTCCCCTCGGATCTGGATGCGTTCCTGACTTTATGAGACTCAGCCCGATGCGCTTACCGAATACGCTCACGCCGTACTTGCAGTCGTTCAAGATCGCAACACCGAATCCGTTGTCCGACAGGTCTACCCACTTGTGGCAACACACCTCAAAACGCGCCCGGTCTTGTGAAAAATTGCGATGTGTCGGTCGCTCGACGTGGCCGTATTGAATTTCGTGTCGAGCGAAGTCGGTTAACACGTCGACGTCGAAAATTGTCTTAAGGAGAACGTGTTTTTCGGACCAATCGATCACCGTCTCGAAATCGATCCTGGGTGTAGTGGAATGGAACACCGTGTCCTGCGTGATGCTGGAGGCTAGGCCGATCTTGTAAGTGCTCCTGATCCTGAGCTGCAGGGGGCCGTTTGCGACGATCTGTCGCGATACCAGTCTGTCTTCTGGGTGCATCTTGGTTTCCTGGTCGGAGTCGATGTCCCAGTTATCCCATGCCTTGGGCACATCTTCACCGGATTCAAAACCATTCAACACACCCGCGCAGATCTCGCGTCCCGATGTCTTGTCTATCAGTGATACAATCCGACCAGCCGCGTCGAACCTCACAAGGGCAAACGGTGTTTCTATGGTGTCGCCTTTTACTAAGAACGGAGACTCCTTTTCGGCATCTGCTGGTCCGAGCTCAACCACTTTTCCTCCAAGACACGGTAGTTCTACGCCTGAGAGGATCAGCCTTTTGGTACCAGTGGGGTCCTCGACCCATTGGCAAACGGCTCCTTTTACCGCTTGTCCTTCCGGGAAGCCATCCAAAGCAAACTCTCCCGCTCTGTTCCAACTGAGCGTGTTCATCAGAATCAACTTCTGCGAGCTGCCTGCGCTGGCCACAGCACGAATCGATTCATTGCAAATCGAATCTGCCTCCCGTGTGATAGCTTCGAACTCCGCAATGGCCTCGTCATTAACCTCCGCAATTGACGAGCCTGGCAAGATGTCGTGGAACTGCCGCGTCAGTAGCCGTTTCCACAGGTTTGTCAGATTTTCGGCGGGGTACTCCACTCCGCGAAGCGCCGCTAATGTCCCGAGCATTTCCGCGTCTCTCAGGGCTAGTTCGGACTTGCGGTTGCCGCGCTTAATCCCCGCTATCGACGTGAGTGTGCCTCGATGGCACTCAAGATACAACTCTCCGCTGTACTCGGGCAGACTACAAAGCTCGTCGCGCATTCGACGAAGAAAATTGCTCACAGTCGTATGCTCTGTGCGCACGCAGCCTTCTAGGTCGCCAATTCGCCGCGCCACTTCCAGCATCTCGACCATTGGACCGCCGCCACCGTCTCCAAAACCCATATCCAACTAGAAACCTGTCTTGCACGTCTTTATGCTGGATTCGGTTCCACTGGTGCGCTAAGTCTTGGGGACGCGGCCAACAGTGGATGTAGTTGAAGTGCGCCAGGACTGCTGTGCCGTCAATTCCTTTCCACCAGAAGGTGTCGTAAGGGAAGCGATTAGTGTCATTCCATGCAATCTTAGTTGTGCAAAAGAACTCGACTCCTGCTCCGCGCAGAATTTGCGGCAACGCAGCCGAGTATCCAAACACGTCCGGCAACCATAGAGTGTCCGATGTATAGCCGAACCACTCCTGAGTGTACTTCTGGGCCATCATAAGCTGTCTCACAAGCGATTCGCCCGACGTGATGTTGCAATCCGGCTCAACCCACATCCCGCCATTTGGTTCCCACTTGCCCTCCTCAACCTTGGTCTTGATTCTATCGAACAGGCTTGGATAGAGATTTTTGACCTGTTCGGTGTGGCACGGAGCTGGTTGCAGAAAAGTCATTTCTGGATACTGCTCCATCAAGTTTAGGATAGAAGAAAACGTCCTCGCGCATTTTCGCCAAGTCTCTTCAAGCGGCCATAGCCATGCGGTGTCTATGTGCGAGTGACCAATTAGACCTGCGTATGGAGTGGTAGGGGAGTTGTGAGTATTTAGCAGAGGCTTCATGATTTCGACCGCCTCTGCGATGGCGGGGCGCCATATCTTCTCGCCAACTTCTTCCGGTTTCATCGGGACAACTGCGAACACGCGCGCAAGCTCGCGCATTAGTACGTTTTTCCTGAGGCTGTTGTCATCTAGGATTCGGACCAGGCTTAGCAAAACTTTGAGGTCCATTACGAACCTTGTAACATCTTCTCGTTCGAGCAGGATTTCAATCCCGCCAAAGGTTCTGCAACCGGGCGTGACCGGGCAGCACGTTTCGAAAGGCTGTGTACCTGGGAATGTGTGACCCGAGTAAGCTTCGAAGCTCAGCTTGTAAGTTTTGCCTGAGATTCCGTTCGATGTCATCATGGCTACCGGATGCAGCTCGTTATCGAAAAGGCCGCGAGGCTCGTTGTCTACGAAAAAAGCGTTTCTGCGTCGGTGTTTGCTCTAACAAAGACCCTTTTGCCTCCACACGTTTTGGGCAGCTTTACGTCGGTCTTGAACCAAGCAGTTATCCAGTCACCGCCCCACTTGTGGCCCGGCTCAACTGGTTTCCAATCGACCCCGTCCGGCGTCAATCTGAGGTGCTCTGTCGTTTCCCAGATAAATGCCTTCGGCTTTGCGATCGTCTCGTATCTCAAACATTCGTACGCTCGCTCGATCTGCTCCAGCTTTCCAAACACTTTCTGACCTGTCAGCAATGTGGTTATTCTGCCTCCGGATAGCTTCCCAATACTCTCACAAACAGGGCCAACTCGCCAAGCTTGGCAAGCGCTTCCTGCACGATTTCATCTCGCTCGTGGCCTTGGAAGTCGATGAAGAAAATATATTCCCACGGCATTTGCTTAGTAGGGCGAGATTCGATCATGGTTAGGTTGATCTTGGCGTCATCAAAGACCTTTAGGGCGTGGTAGAGCGAACCGGCCCTGTGGGGTACCGAAAATACGATCGAAGTTTTGTCCTTGCCGCTGGGTTCGGGCTTCGAGTAGCCGATTACGAGAAACCGCGTCTTGTTGTGCGGGTTGTCCTCGATTCCCTCGGCTAGGACGTTGAGGCCGTATTCTTTGGCGGCCAGGCTTGATGCAACCGCTGCGCTTGTGGGATATCCTTCACACATTAGGGCTGCTTTGGCTGTCGATGACACTTCTAGTATCTCGACTCCAGGCAGGTGTGTGGCCAACCAATTCCGACACTGCGCAATCGCCTGAGCAATCGAATAGACCCGTCTTATCTGCGATATATCGTTGCCTGCCGAGAGCAGGTTGTGAGATATGGGAGCATAGATCTCAGCGCATATTCGCAGGTCGGAGAGCAGAAACATATCGAGCGTGTGGCTGACTACTCCCTCGGTTGAGTTTTCGACCGGCACAACCCCATAATTTGCTTCATTATGCTCGACCGCGCTGAACACGTCGGGGATGGTATTGACCGGTAGAAACTCGGTCGATTCACCGAATTTGAGAATCGAGGCTATGTGGGAATAACTTCCTGCTGGTCCTAGGTAGGCGACAGTAATCGGTTTTTCAAGCGCGCGACAGCCCGAAATGATTTCGCGGAAGACGGCGCTGACGGTCGCGTCGCTCAACGGGCCTCGATTGTTCTTCAGCACGCCTTCCATTACCTGTTTTTCTCGCTCGGGTGCGAAAATACTCCTGTCGCCCCTTTTCTTGATCTTACCGATTTCTAGCGCACAGTTGGCGCGCTCGTTAAGCAGCTCGACTATTTGAGCGTCAATCTCGTCTATGCGTTTGCGCAATTCAGAGATGTCCACGGTGATCCTCTGTTGTAGGTTAGAAGTTACTGATGACTTACGACTTCGGCACTTGGTGCACCGTTACCTTCCAAACAAAGTCCAATATACGCGCCCGGCCAACTTGCGAGCCAAGGTAGGCATTAGCCTGATTTTGTCGGTCAGAGGAAGGGTTCGACATATATTCAGCATTAGCGCCGTTAACAGGCGGTTGTCTTTGAGGCGGTCAACGGAATAGCTGACGTTGTGTGCGTGTAGCCTGTAACGAACCAGAGTCTCGGATAAATGAACGATCGGTGCCCTGGCAAGTATCTTCACCCAGGCGTCGTAGTCATCGCATATCGAGTACCGGCTGTTGAAAAAACCTATGTCGAAGATAGCCTGCTTTCGCGCTAGCACGGCGCTCGCAGTAATCACACAGTTCGAACGCGTAAGTAACCAGATGAGGCTTGGGCGCTCGGGAACGGTCTTCTGATCGATGTAAAAGTTCGGTACGCAACGTCCGAAGACTTCGACGTCGCAGAAAACCATTGCCACGTCGGGGTTTTCGTTCAGTACCCTGATTTGCCTTTCGAGCTTCTCAGGTAGCCAAACGTCGTCGTGGTCCAGAAATGCAATCAGCTCGCCATTGGCAGCTTGGATTCCGACGTTGCGAGATTCTGCATGTCTTAGGTTGGCAGCGTTGCGCAGAATTCGGGTCGGAGGTAGGTTGTCTATCGATTCCACAATCGGCAAGATCTCGATCGGTGAGGAGTCGTCTACTATAACCAGCTCGGTCTCCCGATAAGTCTGAGCGCTGACTGACTCCAGAGCCTCTGCAAGATACGCTTTATGGTCGTCAGTGTGGCAATAAACGGGACAGACTATAGATATCACGGTATCTTCGCCGATGTTAGTGTTATCTCAGTTGTATTCGGAATAGATATCTAGAACGAGCATAGTATAGTATCTTAAAGAGCTTCCGCCTGATCACTAGCAAAGGGAGGAGGAAGCTCTAGTCAGATTTCAGAATTGGGGCGTTGTAAGGTCGGCTACGTAATCGGATCTGTAAACAGGCGACTCAAGCCACTCCTGGTTCGAGTTGCGGCTTTTTCTCGGGTTTCCTTTCGACCTTTTCCTCTGGTGTTGGTGTAGTCTCCTGTTCAGTGGATTTGTCAGGCGAATGTTCTTTCTTGGCGACGGAGGCAGCGCTTGCACCTTCCATTAAGGCTTCAAACTCCTCGCGTTCTAGTGTTTCTTTCTCCAGAAGAACTTTGACGATCATGTCCATCTTCTCTCGGTTTTCAAGCAGGATTGCGCGCGCACGGTCATATGCTGCTTCCATCGTAGCGCGTATCTCCTTATCAATAGACATTGCCATTTCTTCGGAGTAGTTGCGGTCCTCCATAATGTCGCGGCCCAAGAAGGGGTTTCCATGGCGTTTGCCAAGCGTTAGCGGCCCGATCTTTTCGGACATTCCATACTCGCATACCATCGCCCGCACGATCTCAGTAGCGTGCTCAAGGTCGTTGGCCGCGCCGGTTGAAATCTCGTTGAACACCATTTCCTCGGCTACGCGACCTCCAAGTAGGCCAGCGACCTTGTCCAGCAGCTCGTTCTTGGTAGTGAGATACTTGTCCTGGGTGGGAAGCTGCATTGTGTAGCCGAGAGC
>JAOAGX010000093.1 GCA_026415535.1 Armatimonadota bacterium
GCGTTATAGTATTGCCCGGCGCAAGGTTGTCGTAGGATACTCTTATTCCTACATAGCCCGAGCCGTCATTGCGTCCCGAGCCGTCGTTTATGTAGAAAAACTTGTTTGTCTCATCTACGAAGGTTACCTTGCCCCAAGTTCTGATCAGCAGGCCGATGTTGTTCATTCCGACGCCGCCTTCGACTCCCGGGGTATGCTCATTTAGCCGGCCTCCGCCGACAGCCGCATTGTTCATAGCCAGCGGCCGGACTTCCTCGCCCGCCGCAGGACCGAGAGCTATGAGAGCTGTCGTCAGAAACGCCACAACCGAAATCAGTTTCATTAGGTCACCTCTTAGTCTGGAAGCCAACGTGCACGGTACAACTCCTCGTCGCTTCGGTGATGTTAAAGTGCAACACCTCTATTAGCTATATACCTCATTGTTGAGGATTTGGCAAGGACCGCCGAGCGATTTTGGAAGGATCGGTTTACTGGTAGAGTCTTAGATCCTTCGCTTCGCTCAGGATGACGACATTGTCAGGTTGACGGCACTTTCAGAATGGCGACATTGCTCAGGTTGACGGCATTGTTCAGGATGACTACGACATGTTACGTCGCACTGGATTCTTTGCTGCGCTCAGAACGACATGTTACGGCATGCTAGATCCTTCGCTTCGCTCAGGATGACGGCATTGCTCAGTCAGAATGGCAATTGTTGCTCAGAATGACGTTGTTTTGCTGGAAAGACGTCGCCTCGCCTAGAACTATTATGTTGCCTTGCTCAAAAATGACGTTCTTCCGCCTGGAACGATGTTGTCTTGTTCTAGAAATGATGTTGATTCGTTTCGAAACCTGTGAAACGTTATTCCCTATTCAACGCTCAGTCAAACGCCTGGTCGCTACGGCAGGCCGAGCAATGAAATGGGGCAACCGCACCTTTGAGCTATGCTCTGGGCGATCGCCCTTTCAAAAAGGGGCAAAACCCCATTTCTTTCGTAGTGGCCGGATTTCAGTTTTCGTTTTTGTGCTTTCTATGCGCCGTTCTTACGGGTTGTAAGCCGGGATGATCAGCGCGAGGTTGTCCTTCTTGGTTTCGACCCAATAGGCATACTTCGCTCTGAGCGTGTCATCGTTGCCCCAACCTTGGTAGGTCATCGTCAGGGAGGTCTGGGAAACACCGTCGAAGTACATCATGGTTTCGGACACCCAACCCGCGATTACGGCCTCGTCCCATGTTTTGAGTGTGGTTCCGTCGGTAAACCAAATGTTGTCACCCGATCCACCAGGGCCGTTTGTCGGCGTGTCGTGATTGAACGGATGGCCAATTAAATGCCAACCTCCTCCCCCTTCGTCACCCTGCACCCCCGGCAGCGAAATCCACATATCTGTCATGTTTCCACTGCTGTCCGGGACGCCGTCCGGCACTCCGCTGTAGCTGATGCTGGGCACGTTGCCCACATTGAGAAGATAGTAGCCTTCGCCAAGCAGAATGTTTCCGAATGGGCCGACCCCGTCGTAGAAGAACTCACTACCCGTAGCGGCGTCATACCGGAACAAGTTGTAGTATACATCCACTCCTGCAAACACCGATTCGGGATTTGGATCAAACGGAACCAGGGGGCAAGCAATGTAGTTCCACGGGGTGTATAGGTCGATTGTGACACTCGCCGCCATGCACACCGCCGAACCCATAACTAACAGTGCAAGCACCAAACCAAACGTCTTCATCGTTTCACCTCCTTTCGGTAGTCTCACTTTCGATGGATATATGCTCAACACGCTTTCACCTCCTCTCTTCTTTAACAGAGGCCAAGCGCTACTTCACCCGGGCCCTATCAAGATCCGACCCGAGTTCAGCTCCTGACCTCTTTATAGCACACGAACTCTGATCTGTCAACCCAGTAATTTTACTGGTTTGTATTCGGAGTGCTGCGTGAACCGCAACCTTGAACGAGCGTTACGTCCTTCCTCAAAGCTCCGGATCAAGTAACACTCCGAAGAGATGGTACCCAACCGGTATCACCAGGAAAACCGCGTAATAACGATAGTACCACAGAATCCTAAGCCCAAAGGTATGATCCGGTAGTTAGTTCGAGTACTATACCTAGCTCTGTGCCCACCCCTTTGGTGAGGGTGAGAATTGTCAACGTGCCATTATTTAGTATTGGTAGGATGTTTCAGTGTTGAGAGAAAAGGCCACCGGCCGTTTGACCGGCGGCCTTTGTAGTCCAATTGGTGCACCAAGAATGTGTCTTCTTACGCTATTCCTGGAACTACCTTCTGCGTCGGATCGCAAACCCCGCGAGCCCAACAGCCCCCGTCACCAGAGCGACGATGCTGCCCGGCTCAGGAATCGGCTCGCGCTTCAACAGGAAGTAGTTATTTATAATCGACCCGGCTGTGATACCGCCGAATACACCCGAGAACTCCGGTGTCAGGGACCCACCGTTTGTGGTAGGGTTAAACGTCCAGAGTAGCTTGGGGGTGGACTCGCCGTAAATCTTGTAGAGCCTGACAAAAAACGCGTTTTGAGGCTCCCAACCTGGACCCTTTTTTGGCTGAATGTAAGGCTGCGTTCCAGTCACGCCGCCCCAGTTATCGTCCAGGTCAAACGCTGTGCCAGTCGGGTTCCAGACTCTTAGCTTAAACGTCGAACCACCAGTCCATCCTGGACGTGTCCCAATAGATAGTGGCCACTCATGGATAACAGTCGGATCGGGAGGGCTCTCTACCGCATTTATCTTACGGAACGTGTACTGAGTCCCATTCGGAGTGTAGAACATATACACTACATTACCACTAGGGTTCTGGTTACTGGACGCAGTCGTCGTAGCAGTCCCGTAGATGTTCGCCACTCCCGCGTTCATATTGTTCAAGTCGCTGACAAGCAGGTTGACCTGCCAAAACGTGTCAAACGCGGCCGACGCGGCTGTTGCCAAGACTACTAGCATGACAACAGACAATACGATAAGCTTTTTCATCATTTCACCTCCTCCTCTCCTGTTTGGAAACGCGACTGTTGATATGATTTTGTCGCTTCTCCTTGTGCTCTCCATTTCTTAGGAATCCCCTTTCCGGCTACTATTATTTTGAGTTTTTGGGCGTTCTCACTCAATTTGCTATTCTTGCAAATTCCGTGCCAAACGCTCTTCGCTCAATTGGTGCACCTTTGCCAACCTTTCGGGGAAAGAGCACAAGCCTTAAAACCTGTTTTGATACAACGTTCCTAGCGCGGGTCAAACTCCCTCGCACCTATTCAGATTGTATCACCACCTTCGGCCATTGTCAACGGCCAACTCGAAATTTAGGTAATGGTACTTATTCCTCAAAGGAGTCTGAGCGCGGGGTGGATTATAGTGCGGAACGCCGAGCCGTATTTTCTCTAACATCCTGCCACGGCCTCGACTTTTTTCGGCACCTTCTCCTTCCACAGGCTCATCATCATATTTTGTTGATTCTCTATAGGCAGCTTATTGTTTATCCAAACGCTGCTCTTTTCAGCCTGCAGTATGAACTTAGCACAAGATCGGCAAGCTGTCAATAGGTGTCAGAAAAAACAGGTAATTTTACTAGTATGGGCTTCGAGATACGATCACAGGCTGTCTCTTTAGGTTGGTTTGATAAGCGCGTCTTCGGCGATTGTTCTGCTTAGTTGAGAAACATCGAATCGCCGAAAACGCTAGGTTTGTGATCTATCGCAACAGCCTCATTTCACAAACCGCCTCCGCAAGCATATCAACCCCGCAAGACCCGCAGCAAGCCCAAACATACCTGCCGGCTCGGGCACAACCTCTCTTACAAGCGTGAAATCGGTTATATACCCGCCCGGAGAGATCGTATATGACCTGCTGAACTGAGGCGACTTCGACGTGCCACTCAAAGCCGGATCAAAGAAATACTCCACAGCCGAGCCCCTATACAAAATAACCCTAAAACCTGGATTCGGCCCAATGTCGTAATTGGCAGGTGCGTTCAAGTTCCAACCGGTCAGTATAAAACTCGAATAAGCATACTGTGGACCAGCATATACGACAAGTCGCCATACCATACGTATCCCCTCGGGCGCGGCAGCGCGAACTTCCCTAGTCCAATAAGGCTGCGAACTGCCCTTGTCCGGACAGTAGAGCAATACGCCGGACGAAGGGAGCGAGCTTTGCTTGACCGATTCCGTTGTGCCTGTGCCGTAGTAGTTGAATGACGATACGGCAGACCCTTGAGGGTCCGTGCACCTGAGGTGAACAACCCACTCAGTGTCCAGCGACCACGCAGGCCCCACGGACAAAACCAGGACGCTTGCGACGACCGTCGCAACAAACAAAATGACCTTTTTCACGTTTTTCTCCTTCCGTTAGAAGTGATAGGGCTGTCGATGGCGGATTCGGCGCGCCATTTCGGACGACCGGCGGATTTTTCGTCTTGCTCAGAGTGACAAATATTACGCCTGTAATGACACTTGGCATGCTCCGGAGCAATACTGCATCAAATGCGACCGGATCGACTTAAGATGTTGCCGAACACCTTGCCACAACAGACAAAGATTGCGCAACTCTAACACAAGGTTTACAAAACGTCAACAGCGAAGGGAACTCGACTGCCGGCGGGTAAGTAAATCAAAGCTCCGTAAGTATCTCCGGAGGGATCAAAAATGGCACGACGACCGGCAGTGGCAGGCATGTTTTATGAGGCGGACGAGAAATCGCTGAGGGAAAGTATCGAAAGGTGCTTTCTGGGAATGCTGGGACCTGGAAGGCTGCCTGCTTCAACTAGGAAAGATGAGAGAAAAATAATCGGGCTGGTTTGTCCGCACGCGGGGTATATCTATTCCGGTGCAGCAGCGGCACACTCATACTTGGCCCTAGCTGAAGAGGGCCTGCCCGAAATCGCCGTGATCCTGGGTCCGAACCACCACGGGTTGGGCGAACCTGTTGCAGTAGCCACCGACTCCACCTGGATAACTCCATTAGGCAACGCCCGAGTGGACACGGAAACAGCAGATGCCATCCTCGAACACTCCCATTACGCCCGCGAGGACAACTTGGCTCATGTGCGAGAGCACTCTCTGGAAGTTCAAGTTCCGTTATTGCAATACCTTGGGGGCGACTCTATCAGAATCGTCCCGATCGCATTGGCTCACATGGGCCCAACCTCGACGCGCGCCGTAGTTTCGGACCTTGGTTCATCTATAGCAAAGGCCTTGGCCAATAAAAATGCCGTCGTCATCGCAAGCACCGACCTTACACACTACGAATCCAAAGCAGCAGCCCAAACAAAAGACGCTCTCGTGCTCGAACGAATCGTTAACCTCGATCCAGAAGGCCTACTTCGTGTGGTGGAACAAAACTCGATCTCGATGTGCGGCGTCGTCGGCACCGCAGTGACAATAGAGGCGTGCAAGAACCTCGGCGCATCCTCGGCGCGCAAGCTCGCTTACTACACATCGGGAGACGTAACCGGCGACACGAAACAGGTAGTCGGATACGCTGCCGTGGCGGTCACTCCCTGACTTGTGATCGACGTATCGCGGTCTGCGGTGAGGCTCGGCAGCTGCGAACTACTACTTCGGCTCGGGCATCTTCGCCCTGAGCGCGGCGAGGAAGCCGGGATGAGGCTTCAAACCGTGACTCTGGGCGATGTGTACTTCCCGCCAGGCCTCTGCGTAGCGCTTCTGGTCGTAGAGAGCCACAGCTAGGTTGATGTGGGTCAACACCAACTTGGGATCTGTCCGCAGGACCCGGCGGAACTCGTCGATCGCGGATTTAGAGTCGCCCGCGTTGAGGAGGAGCCGGCCGATCTCAAAGCGGGCGATAGTATCGCTCGGCTGGAGGCGAAGAACGGCGCGGTATTCGCGCATCGCCGCACGCACGTCTCCCTTCTGGGTGAGGGCTAATGCCAACGTGCGGCGGAACCTGACGTTTTCCGGCACCAGCCTTGTGGCCTTTCGGCTGTGCTCCAGGGCGTCGTGCAGCCTGCCCTGACGCATCAGGACGATCGCCAGGTTGTTGTGCGCGTCGGCATAGTTGGGCTTTAGGACAAGGGCCTCCGTGTACTCAGCGACGGCCTCGTCGAGCAGGCCCTTCTTACTCAGGGCGATCGCGAGGTTGTAGTGTGCCTCCGGCTGCTTCGGTCGCAGGCGGACCGCCTCGCAAAGGTGGACGAGCCCCTCGTCGAGCTTGCCCTGTGCGATGAGCGCGTTTCCGATGCAGTTGTGGATCGGGCCGTAGTTGGGGTTCGCGGCCAATCCCCTGTAGAACTCCTTGAGCGCCCTCTTCGGCTGCCCGCGGTCCTGATAGGCAATTCCCAGGCTGGCATAAGCCAGTGCGTTGCGTTTGGTGACCCTGGCCGCGTGACCAAATAGGGTGATGTCATCGCGCCAGACACCTACCTGCTTGTGCGCTACGACGGCCAGCGTGAGGATGCTCGTTATGGCCAGGCCGATGGTGAACCTGCCGGATGTCGCGCCGAAAAACCGTCTGACGATCTCCGGCACGCCCCAGGCGATCACCAGAAAGATGCCGATGAGCGGCACGTAGGTGTATCTATCCGCCATCCCCTGCAAGCCGACATGCACGATGCCGATAACTGGCACAAGCGAGATCACGTACCAGAACCAGCCGACCGTGATGTACGACCGCCTACGAGCGGCCCGCACGGCAAGAACGGAAGCGAGCATGAACAGCATCGCGCATACAAAGACCTGCCACTGCGGCAGTGTGTTCTCGGGGTGCGGGTAGAACGCGGCAAGCCGGACAGGCCAGATTGTCTTGATAAGGTAGGCGATATACGACACGAACGCGTTCGCGAGCCGCATGCCGAGCGGGTAGCAGGCCAGTTCAGTCATTGCTCCACCTCTGAACTGAGCCACGTAGGTGACGACACACGAGGCCGCCGCAAGCGCGAAGAGGGGGGTCTTCTCTATAAGCAGGTGTCGGGTGTTGGGTTTAGGATTCTGGGCGTTGGTCGCCGCGCGCTTCACTTTTGCTCCCTGTAACCTATAACTTGTAAACTGTAGCCTCCCGAGCGGCCAGATGTCGATGAGTAGCAGGAGGATAGGCAGGGAGACCAGCATCGGCTTGGCGAGAAGGCCCAACGCGAACGTCGCCACCACAAGGACATACCTCTTTGCCGACGGGGCGCGAACCCAACAGACATAGGCAAGCATCGTTAGCATCCAGAAGAGAGTCGAGAGGACGTCCTTTCGCTCGGAGACCCACGCGACCGATTCAACATGCAGCGGGTGCACGGCAAACAAGGCCGCCACGAACGCGCTGCGCCATCGCGAACCGGTCATCAGCTCGAGCACGATAAATAGGAACAGCGTGTTCGCCAGGTGAAGCAGCAGATTGGTCAGGTGGAGGGCGCGGGAGTGGGACGGGTCGATTGTGCAGTCGAGCTGGAGAGAGACCCACGTGAGCGGGTGCCAGTTGGCCTCCGTAAAGGTGCTAAACGCCCAGGCGACATTTCGCACCGAGAGGCCCGATCGGACGTAGCGGTTGTTGGTGACGTAGCAGTGATCGTCCATATTGACCAGGCCGTAGTTGGCGACGGGCCAGTAGATCGCGATTATGACCACGGCAAGTAAGGCACAGATCACCAGTCTGCCTCTGTCCGGTCGCTTCTTCACCTGTCCAACCGCGCTTATCGCTACGACGCGCGGATTGGTCTTTTCTCCCGCACAAACATCCGAACCCATCAAGCACAAAATACAGAAAAACGCAGGCCAGATTTTGTCAATGCTCACGGCAATTACCTCGAAGAGAGCTTGACTGTTGTATTCTACCACATTTGGCGCGAGTCGATGTGACGAGTGAAAAATAGGTTGTTGCCACAAGCGCGTTTTCGGCTAGAGTAATACGCCGGACGAAGGGAGCGAGCTTTGCTTGACCGATTCCGTTGTGCCTGTGCCGTAGTAGTTGAATGACNATAC
>JAOAGX010000094.1 GCA_026415535.1 Armatimonadota bacterium
GACTTGAACATGGGCGTCTCCGGTCGAAAGTCAAGAACAGGAGCCAAAAGTCTCGAAGCCATCGCGCGAATCTCTGGCTTTGGACTTTTGACTTTTTGAGCTTAGACTTTGGACTTCTTTCTTGACATCTCCATCAGTTCTTCTTTTGTGTAAATGCGAATCTCATTTGTATTGACATCAAGTGTCTCTACACGTTCGGTGCACGAGAAACACGGATCGTAGCTACCTAGGCAGATCGGCACATCGGCCAGGTTCTCGCCCTCGATCATACATCCGACTGCCTGAAGGTTGGGATATGTGGGTGCTCTGACTCGCCAGCGGTATGGTCGGTTGTCGCCGCCCGTGAGCACGTAGTGGTGAGACTCACCTCTTGCCGCTTCGACTGAGCATAATCCGACCTTACCTGCGGGCAGCGGTTGGTCGATTTTTGCCATAATTGGTCCGCCTGGCATTTCGTCTAACGCCTTTCGAACCAATCGGATCGACTCGAATACTTCAAACAGCCTCACCAAGGTTCTGGCCCAGCAGTCGCAACCGTCCTGAACCTGTTTCTGCACGTCGAGTTGATCATAGGCGGCATACGGGTGATCAACCCGGCAATCAATGGCAACGTTTGACCCGCGTGCCGTTGGGCCGACTGCTGCCAGAGCTCGAGCGTTCTCTTCGGTGAGAATTCCTACGCCCTTGAGGCGGGCCATGAGGGTAGTGTCTATTGCTATCGCGTCTACGACCGCCTTGAACTCTTCTTCGACCTTGTCGAGAACGCGCTTGATGTCTTCCGCAGCCTCTGGCGTTATGTCGAACCTAACTCCGCCAATCAGGTTGGATGAGTAATGCTTTCGGTTGCCGGTTACTCTTTCCATAAGCCACATGACCGGTTCGCGAATACGCCAAAGCTGCATCAGAACCGTGTCGAAGGCGATGATGTGCCCGGCTAGGCCAACCCAAAGTAGATGGCTGTGTATTCTTTCCAGTTCGAGCAGGATGGTGCGTATGTACTTCGCGCGCATCGGCGTCTCAATTCCGCATGCCGATTCCACAGCTTCGACATAGGCGCACGAATGCACCTGACCACATATCCCGCATATTTGCTGAGCCACAAATGGAACCTGGTTGTAGTTGAGTTCGCTGTCGCCGAGCTTTTCGACGGCGCGGTGATTGTAAAATCCCCTGTAATCGGAGCCGACCACCTTCTCACCGTCTAGGAACAGCCGGAAGTATGCCGGTTCTTCAAGGGTGGGGTAGAACGGCCCCATTGGGATAACGGTTGCGCCTTCCGGTGGAGGCATTCTAGGAGGCGTATTGTCTTCTTCGGGGAAACGCTCGTTATACTGATACTCTCGCCGAAGCGGGTGAATGTCCTTAGGGAAGTCGTCGGGCAAAATTAGCCGTCGGGGATCTGGATGTCCTTCAGGTACGATACCCATCAAGTCGAATGCCTCACGCTCCGCCCAGTTGGCGGCTGGGACGTCTGGGGTGACCGAGCCGATTCTCGGATCATCCGCCGGTACGTCAGAATGAAGCACAAGAAACTTCTTCTCTTCGTCAAACGCGAGGATGTATGAAATACCGTAATCGCCGGACTTATCGCGCTGATCTGTGGCCACGGTAATAACGAATCGCGCTCCTAGCTGCTTGACCGCGAATTTGGTCACAACCGGTAGTTCCTCGCGCGGAAGCTTGGCGACAAACTGACCCGGTACGTGCTCCTGGATGTTCTCGAGTATTTCGGGAAACTGCTCCCACAAATCTGACAGAAATCCTTGCTGCTTAGCCATGTTCCACTTCCATCAAGCGGCTGTTTTAGTGATGAGAGATACCAGCCGTTGCACCGATTGCGCTACGTCATTCGACATCGGTACATTTTGCCGTATGTCCTTTGGCTGGACAGCCAGTAGACGGCATTTTACACCCAACTCGGCTTCCAGATATTCCATTGTCAAACGCAGCGGCGCCCTGTGAGTGTCGAATCCCTGAGCTCGCAAGTCACTTGGTTTTAGAAATGCCGCGTCGCCGGGCGAGCCTCCGAAATCGACTGCGTCAACGAATAGCACCACATCCGGCGCCAGTTCGCGAATCCGCCATGTTTCCAACTCTGGTGACGTGCCGGCGTCGATTACGTTCAACCGGCTACGATCCCTTCTTTGTAAGGAACGAAGGGCATCTGCGAGCAACTTGGTCATAAGCAGTCCAACGCCGTCATCTCCTCGACGTTCGTCGCCGACCCCGACCACAACCAAATTGCCAGTCAGAATCAACCGGAGTTCGCCAGCTAAATCATTTGCCATGCTCGACTTTAGACTTCTTACTCTCGACTTCTCCTTACGCCCTCGTTTCCGGCAGACTCTGGAGTTCGGCGTATGTAAACACCGGACCCTCGGTGCACAGATACACGTGATTCACGCAACAATGCCCGCACTTGCCGACACCACACTTCATATATCGCTCGATGCTGGTGACTACGCGGTCTTCGGAAAATCCCATTTTGATCAGTGACATAGTTGCAAACTTGATCATAATAGGTGGCCCGCATGTAAACGCAACGGCGTTTTGCGGATCCAGCTTGACCTGGTCTAGAAGCGTTGTTACGACTCCCACATTGCCCTTCCAGTTTTCGTCTGCAACGTCCACAGTCAGCAGTACGTGAAAGTCTTCGCGCTTTTCCCATTCGGGAAGGTCGTACTTGTAGTCGAGATCCGCTGGTGTTCTCGCTCCATATAGCAGCCAGAACTCACCGTAATCTTTACGGTTCGCCAGAATGTATAGAATCGCGGGTCGAAGAGGCGCAAGGCCACACCCTCCGCTGATGATCAATATGTCCTTACCCTTGACCGCTTCTAAAGGCCAGCAGTTGCCGTGTGGTCCTCGGATACCGACCTTGTCGCCTTCCTTGAGCTGGTGCATAAGACCGGTGACCTTGCCCCGATTCACAACGGTTAGTTCGAAGTAAGATTTCTCGAGCGGACTGGAGGCAAATCCGATAGGCGCTTCTCCTGCGCCGAAGACTGTAACTTCTACGAACTGTCCAGGTTCCCAACTGAACTCTGTAGCTTGTTTCGGGTCTTCGAGTCGAAGCCGAAACGTCTTGGTATCGGGAGTTTCGTCGATTATTTTGTCTATGACGGCGATCATGGGGATGTAGAGGTTGTCGGTCGGCTTATCCGTTACTCCCCACATCTTTCGCGGTTTTGCAGCTGTAAGGGTCATGGTATTTACCTTGCCTAATCGTGCGTATCAGCCGGGATCCCTTCCCGTCTGGCTTTGTTTCAATTTTTGCTAGTTCGTCTTTCTAACTCGTCAGACGTCAATTCTAAGCTCGCCAAGCCGTTATTCTAATCTCGTCAGGCAGCAATTCTGAAAACGTCAGACTTCATTATTAGCCTATCAAGTGTTATTCTGAGCTTGTCAAACATCATTCTAGGCCCGTCAAGTGTCATTCCGAGCCAATCAAACATCATTCTAAGCCCATCACAAGTGTCATTCTAAGTCCATCAAACGTCATTTTGAGCGAAGCGAAGAATCTTCCCCAGTTCTCTATTATCTCGCTAGAAACTCAGATGCTACAGCTTTCGAACGGCCGGTTCGTGCGGCGACTTGATATATTCGTGCATGGCCCGTCTGATTCGCTTCACCACGCTCGGCAGATCGAGCTTGGTAAGGCATGCGCTGACGCACCTTCCGCATCCTACGCAGCCGTGCGTGCCGTCGCGAGTAATGTACTGATAACTAGCTTTGTGATAGAACCTACGCTTAACTCGGCTGCCGAACGTTGGTCTGGGATTGTGCCCGCTTGCCTCGCGAGTGAATCCTGCATACTGACAAGAATCCCACGACCTAAATCGCGTAAAGCAGCCGTTACCCTCAGGCCGGTCTTCTACCGTATAACACGTGCACACAGGACACAAGTTAGTGCATGCAGCGCAACGGAAGCACGTGGATCCCAGTTCTTCCCAGACCTGGTCTGGCACGTCGTCGCTTGTTATGTACGTGATCGCTTTCGCGATAAATGACGCCGTCTGAAAGAGCGAATCAGCCTGTAGTTCGATTTGCTTCCTTTCAGCTATGTCTTCTGGTCGGGCAGGCTCGAGCATGTAACCGCCTTCCGAACTTGCACTCAGCCCCTTTTCGGAACCTATCTCGTATAAGAACCGATCACCAAGGTCGGTAAGCTGCACGTCAAATCCTTTGTCTAGGTAAGGCCCGGCGTCGCAGCATATGCAAAAGCACTCTTTTCGTGGAGGCTTATTACATACCAGGCTGAAAAGCACGGCGTTCTTAGAGCGCGCTGCGTAAAGTGGATCCTCGATTGGTTCTCCGAAGAATTTCTCTTGAAACCGGACTGCGCTGACATCGCATGATCGGATTCCTACTATTGCCTGCTTGGGAGCTTCGGCAAGGCTCTCAATCTTGATTCCGCCGTCAGTTCGATAGCTGAACATATCTTCATAGTGGGGAAACAAAAACCGCTTTCCTGGCGGGTAGACGTCGTGTCCATAGTCCCATGCGATTTCCTTTGGCGATTCAACAACGTCGAATACCACATCTCCTGCGAACCGCTTCTTAGGTGCGACAATACGCATCTCGCTCGCGAGACTCGCGAAGAACATAGGAACGCTCGTCTTCTTCAAAATGAGCTTATCGCCGACTTTCATTTGACTGCCTCAACTTCGTTCCGGCTTCCTCGGCTGGCCGCGAAACTGACATGGAAACCGGACGCTTAACCCTATTGCGCTCTTGCCAACCGCGCAGCATATTCCAAGTCGGCCTCCGACGCCTAGTCGGAAGCTTTTTGAATAACACAGTGCAGACCCTTATACACCGGCACGCCTGATTCGGCGTCGCAATCAAACGGTGCAAGCATATTGGCCGAGTCGCCTCCGAAGAAGTGCGGCACATGGACACACCCTTCGGGCACAGCATCGCTTAGTGCCACCGGCCTGGTAAGGTTGCCAAACCTTGACGACACCTTGACTACAGTTCCGGGCCGCAATTTGAGCCTTTCTGCATCGGCCTCGTTGAGTTCGACAACTGCCTCCGGGTACTCACGAGCGAGTGTCGGGCTTCGGGCAGCCATTGTTCCGGTCTGCATATGGAAGTTGATCCTGCTTGCGATCAGTCGCATGGGGTATTCGGTATCCTCGTGTGCGGCGCGGTCGGACACAGGCGCCAGCCGCGGTTTTGCCCCGTTTGTCGACCACGGGTCACCCCATGCTTGATCCAGAGCCTGGTAAGAGACTTTTTCGTAGTGCGGTACGTTAGCCGCCACCTCCGCCATCACCTGGTCCGGGTCGTTCGACAGCTCAACCTTTCTTTTAGCAGAGGACCCGGTTAGGTCAAGAGTAGACAGTCCAGCAATGATTTCCAAGTCGGATTTCGAGTTCCCGAGCGGGTCAAGCACTTTTCTCACTCGCTGAACGCGCCTTTCGATATTGGTGAAAGTGCCATCCTTTTCTAGGAACGAACAGGCGGGAAAGACGACGTTGGCTAGCCGAGCAGTTTCCGTGAGATAAAGGTCGCTTACAGCAAGGAACCCGACTTTCTCGAGCGCCGCGATGGTGTATTCGGTGCTTGGAGCGGAGAGCGCGACGTTCTCACCAAATACCATCAGTGCTTTGATTTCACCGTTCGCGCAACCCTTGATCATCTCGACGGCATTCAGTCCCGGATCAGCTCCAATCTCACACCTCCAAACCGACTCCCACTTCTGACGCGCTGCCGCGTCGAATATTGAGCCGTACCCAGGTAGATAGTCATGGGCAAGTCCCATATCACTTGCGCCCTGCGCGTTGTTTTGTCCTCGCAGCGGCATAACCGATCCACCCAGTAAAATTGCAACGTCGGCCAACGCCCTGACGATTTTTGTGGAACCTGCTTGCTGAAGCACGCCAAGACCAAACATTACGATCACTGGAGGATTCTTAGCGAGTAGACTTGCTGCTTCAATCACCGCACTCGGTTCGACTCCTGCCGTTTTCGGCAGCAAGTCCATGACGACATCTTCCAGCGAAGTTCGCAGTTCCTCAAAGCCAGGCATTTCCGGCGCGCCTTCTGCATAGAGCTTGCGGTCCAGAATTGTTCTCAGGAGGGCTCGAATCCAAACAATATCTGTGCCGGGGTGAGGATGGAGGAAAAGCGTAGCCTGCGGTGCGAGTCTCGAAACTCTTGGATCTGCGGCGACCACTTTGCAACCGCTTTCGACCGCATCCTGAATGCGAGAACCGACGTGAGCCAGCTGTTCCATCACGTTGGCTCCTACAATCAGCATCGAGCCGGCTTGCTGGAGCGAGTTGAGATCAATTTGCGAGGCCGGAATGCCCGTGGTTTCGAGCAGGCCACGAACCATCGAGGCGTCATAAAACCGGCATGGGCCGTCAATATTTGGCGTGCCGAGAACGCCTCGCGCGAACTTGACGAGCGAATAACACTCCTCGTTGGTGATTTTTGCGGATCCTATTACTCCGACTGCCTTTGGTCCAGACTCGGAGATAGCTCGCCTAAGAGCTTCTGCGGTCGTCGAAAACGCTTCTTCCCAGGACGTGGGTTCAAGCGAGCCGCTCTTGCGGACTAGCGGAGTGCGGAGTCTGTCGGCGCGGATTAACGAGGGGATCGCGTTCCATCCCTTAATGCACAGCCTTCCTGTGCTCACGGGATGTGTAGTACTTGGGCACAACGCACCAATACCGCCGTATTTCGGTTCGACGTAGAGTGCACATCCACAACTGCAAAAACCGCATATCGTCGGTCGATCGATCATGCCGCACCCCGATCCTGCATCCTATCGTGTTTCAGACACACGCTCGGGCCAGCTATTAGCTTTGAGGTAACACAGGCGGATCGGCAGATCGTGCTCGTCGAGCCTGGGCGGTAAAAAACCGGCGCGAGTGCCACCTCATGGCAATCGAGCGGGGCGTGTGACGACGCCACTATCACACGCTTGAGTTATCCTACCATTATAAAAACTTTTGTGTCAAGAGGTATTTGTGATTTTTTTCACTCTTCTTTTTGCAGCATGGTCATCATACCTGTTTTACCTTATAAGTCTTGACAAGCCTTTTGAGTAGGGCTAATAATATATTATTAGGACGGCGCCATGGGCTGGAGTAGACTTTTGGTCAAGCTGCTCGGATATACAGCCGGCGCAGTCGCAATAGCCGGCCTCACCTTTGTCCTCGCCCCGGCCGTGATGGGGTGGTCTTCTTTCACACCGGTCCTTGCTCCTCGGAATCCTGCATTTGAGCAGTACTTGCGGACTATTGGAGCAGACGGCGTTCGACCTCAATGGCAAGCGGATTCCAGTTGGGGTTTGATCCCACCTCCTCTGGATCTGTCTCACAACACAGGGAAGCGCATCTTGTCACGCGAATATGCAACGCAAAATGGCTTCCCGTCGTCTTTCGATCTTCGAAACCAGGTCCCTGCCAAACTCAGCCCCGTGAGAAATCAAGGAGATTGTGGCAGTTGTTGGGCCTTTGCTACCTATGGTTCTCTGGAGTCCTGTCTGTTGCCTGGGCAGTCCTACGATTTTTCCGAGAACCACCTAAAGAACACTCACGGACTCGATTGGACTTGTTGTCAAGGTGGCAACCATTGGATATCGGCCGCTTACCTCACTAGGTGGTCGGGGCCTGGTAACGAATCTAGCGATCCATACAATCCTTCGAGCTGTGTGTCGCCGCTCAACGTGCCGCCGCTAAAGCACGTTCAGCGCATTGACTATATTCCAAATCGCGCCGGCCCGCTCGACAACGACAATATCAAACAAGCTCTCATGTCTTACGGTGCAGTTTATACTTCAATTTACCAGAACAGCAGTTACTACAACCCAGCGACATATTCCTATTACT
>JAOAGX010000095.1 GCA_026415535.1 Armatimonadota bacterium
GCCCGATGATTATGTTATCCGGCGTGGTGTCCCGGGGGATGATTCTGACCGCGTGGGCAGCCTCAAGGGCATTCGATATTTGAATGGATATCCCCTTGAGCCTTGACTCGGATATGCGGCCCTCGAATCTAAGTATGTCGCGAAGAGTTACGCCCTGGCATAACTCCATTGCAATATAGTGCTGCCCTCCATCCTGGCCAACGTCATAGATTTGAGCTATGTTGGGATGCGAGAGCTTACCTGCAGAGCGAGCCTCTCGGTAAAATCGCTCAATTGCCTGCCGCCTGGCTTCACCTGTGAGATTCGCGCCCACTGCCAAGACCTTCAGTGCAACAGGCCTGTGAAGTTGCGTATCCTGCGCCTCGTATACGACCGCCGCAGCACCCCTACCAATCTCCCTAATTATCTGAAACCGTCCTATCGATCGTCCTGCCACCGCCGGATCACACCCGTCACCTATCGCACCTAAAAAACTAACCCGCGCATTTCTTGCACTGCTCAACTTACAGCAGCCCAAGAACTGCACGGGCCTATCTACATTATGCTCCCATTTTGCCTACTTGTCAACCGACTGTCGGAGGGAAGGAGGCAATCAAACACAAGGCCGGATAATACTAATCGCCGTTTTGAGTGTGCGATCTTAGCCGCAATTTCGTAAAAAGCGGCGCCAAAGCGCCGCACTCTAGATCAAATGCAAAATGCATCCAAACTGTGCCCGAGTAGTTGAGGAGCGTTTATCCGGCTTCACTTACTAGGAAGCAAATCGAAAAGAGCTGTTTCCGAAGTGTACAACGTCGCCGGGGTTTAGAAAGACTGATTGCACTCGCACGCCGTTGACGTAGGTCCCGTTCGTACTACCCAAGTCCTGAACGAGATAGCTCGATCCCCGTTTGACAATCGCAGCGTGCTTGCGTGATACACTCGGATCGCGGTCTAGAACCACCGCGTTAGAAGGATCTCGCCCTATATCGACGTAGTCGCGGTCGAGTCGGAACTCTAACGATGTATAAGGCCCTGCGATTCCGACCAGAGACGGCGCTTCTCCAACAGCAACCGACGTGATCCCAACGCTGGGAGTACAGGGACACGCGCCAGTCGCCGGATCGCGAGGTCCCCCACAAAACGGGCAAGCCGATTGGTCCCAAACCTGCTGATAAGACCGAGAGGCCTGAGAACTGCAATCCGGCTGCGGAACAACCTGTGCACCAGAACGATGGTTGAACAGAAGCTGGAATCCGCCGATCTGGATACGGTCGCCATCAATAAGTGGCTTCTCGATCACTCGAACACCGTTAACAGCAGACCCCGTCGGACTCCCAAGGTCTTGAAAGATAAACGTCCGCCAGTCGCTGGTGCGGATGGTGGCATGTTGTTTGGCAACGGTCATATCGCCGTAAAGAGGGATGTCCGACAGCTCGTCTCGACCGATGCTGGTAGTCGGCTTAGATAGAATGTACTGTTTTCCCTCGTTGCGACCCAGCACGATCGTCACCCAAGCGATCTTGGCGGACTCCTCCACAAACGCGACCGCCGCTCCAACGCATGCACCAATAGCCACGTCTCCGATAAACCGGCTGATAGTGCCCGAGCTAGACGGAATACTAACCGGATCGAAGACAAAACCTACAACAGCACCTCCGATAAGACCGCCGATGAACCCCTGGAAGCACTTTCGCAAACTCGCCGATGGGATTCCGGCAGCCAACCCAATCCCACCGCCGACCGCCGCCCATCCAACAGTTCGGGCCAAGATGACCGTCATTAGGCCATCTATGCCTGGCCCAAGGAGAAGCGAAAACACTGCCTGCCCAATCAATCCGGCAAACGCCCCACACACCAATCCCGAGACAAGCGCTATTCCACATCGCGTAAGCACACGCCTCGCCGACAGTAAGCCGAACTCGTCCGCCAGCACTATTGCCACGCTAATCAGCATGCCCAGTATGGCGAACATTAACACCGCCTCGGCGAACACGATCCCAATAGTGCCGGCCCAAGAACCTTTCGTGCCCGCAATTTCAACAGCGCGTGCACGTGGCTCCTGGATCACGAAATTCACAAATCCAGCGAAGCCGCCGATGACGAATGTTCGAATTACCCGCGCCTTGTCGAGCCTGCTCATCCAACAAAAAGTCGATGAAACCCCGGTTAGTATACCGCCGCCGGAAAATACCGTTTCAATGCCTCAAATTGAAAAACGAACTCAAAGCATCATACGCTACATCCGGAACTTTGCGTACGCTTCAAGTTTGCAAGGATTTCCTTCAAATAATCCGCGTCGTCGCGGAGTATCGCCTTCTGTTTCTCGATATCGTATCGGCCTAGTGACTCGTTCTCGATGCACAGGTCACCCTTGTATCCTGCGTCGGCAAGCGTTTTCACCAGCCACTTCATGTCAATGTCACCCTCTCTCAGCGGAGAGGCGTACTTGCCGTATTCCCAGCCGATCTCGCGCTGGATCTCGCGCTTTTCGGGAGGAAAGTTTATGTTCTTGACGTGCGTGTGCTTGGCCTTGGGCGCGAAGTGTGTGATAATCTCACGCACCTTAGAAAGAGGATAGCCGTACCAATAAAAGTTGGCCGTGTCGATCGTAACGCCTACTCGGGGAGAGTTGATTTTGTTGAGAATCGTGTCTAAGAAGTCCGGCTGATTGCCGAGCGTGCCGTGGTTTTCGACTCCCATATGAACGTCGAGATTGCTCGTGGCATCCAACACCTTGGCCATGCATTCGGCAAAGAACTCGGTGCGCTTGGCAAGGTCCCACTCGCGATTGTCGTGCATTATTGCGTCGATCCGCACGGCCTTTATTCCCAGCCGGCCCGCCGCCTTGACCGCCGATATAACGTAGTCGAGTTCACCTTCGATGTCGTCAGCTCCGAAATTGTTCGCCAACAGTAAGCAAGACGGCTTGATCTTCAGGCCATCGCACTTGTAGGCAAAGGCATCAACAGCAGCTTCGGTCGCAAGCAACTCGTTCGCACTGCCGTCGAGTGAAGTTACCGACTTGTCGCGGTTGTAAGCAAGCTCAACCGCATCCAATCCCATAGCCGCAAGCCCGGCTTTTACGCTGCCGAAAACCCCTGGTAAGTGGCAGTCCCTCACTGATACATACATTACGCACCTCGATAATTATGGTTGAATGTTGATAGTTGTAATATTAATGGTTGAATGACTCGGTGAAACCCCGGACATCCCTCGGCATTCAACCGCACCCGTTGTCACTTCCTCGCGAAAGTCTGTACCACCTTCCAAGCTCGCCAGCAGATCATCTCTCTGCTGCCACTATCACTCGGTGCAAAGGAGGATAGCGATCCTCGGAAACGATCTCGGTTCGAGAAGCATCGTGCGTGAGGAATCGACGATACGTAACTACGTGAAACCCCGGATGCCCGCGATTTACCAGCTTCCAACGTCCATAGCCGGACCCGCTCCGATCGTGAACGACTTCGGTCGGCCTGTTTACCGATCGCACGCGGCTCTCGACGCGAATACTGTAATCGGGCCTATAGGTGGATATTATGCGAAAGACAAGTTTCTCGCCCTCGATACTGCCGACTATTCTGATCGGTTTCGGCAGGTTGTTGCGAAACCTCAAGTCGATGTCGGAATAGGCAACGGCGGCGTCCCGTCCCAGCGGAGCATACCTCGCCGGCCAATGGTGTCGGTGGCGCTCGATGATCTCAAGCCCGGCGAGAAGCGCTGCATTATAGAGGGTTGACGATGCCTGACAGACGCCGCCTCCCCAGTTGCGAACCAATTCGCCGTCATAGCTTACCGGAGCCCTCACATATCCACGGTCGGCAGTCCACGGTCCGACCGCCCTCAAGAACGAGAACACGCCCCCCGGCGGGATGACTATGTTGTTGATCGTCGCCGTGGCCAGGCGGACATTGTGTATCTGCGAGGAAGTTCGACCTCGCAGCGCCGTAGCGTAGGAACCGATCGTGAACTCGGTAACCGGCGCGCCCGACGACCAAATCGCCAGCCCGCATATCAAGGCGATCCCCGCAAGAATGCTCAATTGCGAAGGCCCGGAAGCCAAGAAAGAGTTCGTGTTCCGCATTTTAGCCTCTTTTGTGTCTCTGTGAAAGGATCGTCCTTCGCATTTCGACCCGTTCCGCTCAATCTCAACGAGCGTGTCATCTTATCTCGAACTCTGTTTCGGCAGTGGTCGCACGTAAGGTAGGGTCATACATTCCAAATACCTGCGCTGGCATCGCATGGTAAAGGCCCGGAACCATCGCTCTCATCTGATAATCCGCCACATACTTGCCACGGCCCAACCGGTCCAAGTAGAAGCATATCTTTTCGTCTCTGATGTCACGGCCAACATACCAGTAATCCCATTCCCAATAATCAACTCGGCCTCTGTCAACGATTTCACAACCGGCTGGAATGAAATCCTCCAATAGTAGGTGATTAAGAGGTCTTGCTGAGTTGACAGTTAGTCGCACATAGATCACGTCTCCCGACGAACATGACCTTATCGGCGAGCCAAGGGCAGACACATTTCCCTGTTGATAGAACTGCGAGCCGGGTTTGTAATAGGCACGCGTGATCGAAATCCCAGCTCCAGTAACGGTGGCAGCGATCTGCTTTCTCGCCACCCACTGCGTCAGTATGGCGGCGTAGTAGAGGTTACCGCGCCCGGTCTTTGTGATTGTGATCTCGTTGCGGCCTTTGCGCACATCGCGTGGCGAGATGGCGATTTCCAAGTCCGGCTCGAAAATCGAGTTGCTAGTGAACCTATAGCTCGCGACGAGTTTCCCATTGAGGCGCACTTCGGCAACGTAGTCGGGCCTGAGTTCCTTTGTAACCTTGAGAAACTCGGCCATGGCGTATATAGTCATTGCGGTGTCGCGGGTTGAGAACCAGCAGTTTCCGCGCCTCTGGTTCATCAACCACGCGACTATTTTGGGTATGAGCGGATCAGTCGAATCAACCTTAAGGACGGCTCGAAGGGCTAGGGCAGTGGTCTCTATGTCGCCGCCTTCGTAGTCATTGTAGCCGGTCCAATGGACAAACGCCGGCTCGACAGCCGCCGTCGAAAATAGCCTACGAGCTGTTTCAGTGGCCAGTGCGGTCCTGCCAAGCTCAGAAAACGCAAGTGATATTATCGCCAGCGCGCGAGGAGAGAGTCGGCGATTACTAGCCAGGTTTTCAAGTTGCTCTGTCATGTCACTTCCCGCAAGAGCAAAAACGTAGCAGGCCCAGGACATTGTCTCTTCGTTCACTCTATCCGCTTTCCTGTTATCGGCGTCAAGAACGCGGCTCAGACGCTTCAGCCCGCGGGCCACAACGTCCGCGTTCACCTGGAACCCTGCCTCCTTTGCCTGCAGCAAACCGTAGCAGACATAGGCAGTCATCCACGGATCGGACTTGCCGTATTCGCACCAACCCCATCCGCCGTCCTCCATTTGGAATCTGTAAAGACGCAGCAAGCCAGTCTGGACCATCTCGGGCAGCTTCGCGCGCAGCTTGGGGTTCCGTATCCCCAGGTCGTTGAATGATCGCCACATGATCACGTCTGGTAGGAACGAGCTCATCGTTTGCTCAGTACAGCCGTACGGATACTGCGCCAGGTAATCCAGTGACCCGAGCATCGCCGACGCAAGCGATGGAGCGAGTCTGATCACAAGGCGCGTGGCTTCTGGTATTGAGTCGTTGCGGACCGAAACAATCATTGAATCCTTGCTTACCTCAATCAACGCGCCAGTGTGGATCGACCGCCGCTCATCGCCGTGCGGATAAACGGGGATCGCAAGCTGCATCGCATCGCTAGCCTCAGTGCCCTTAGCTCTAACCGTAATCAAGAACTCGCCTGCCTTGGGCGCGCGAACGGTCCAATCAATCCGCTCCGAACCCTGATCCGCAACGGTGATCGAACGACGAGTCTCGCCCTCGACTGACAATCCGGGAGCCTCAAAACTGACCTCAACCCGATCTTCTGAGCCAGTGTAGTTGTGAACGACAGCACTTATAGTGGTCAGATCGTCCTGCACGAGAAACCGCGGGGTCTCCAACCGCACAATCATATCTTGCTGGGCAAGAACAGTATTCGTGGCCTGACCGCATTTGGTGTCCATCGTCACTGCCCGGACGGTCGCGCGCCAGGTTGTGAGATTATCGGGCATTTTGAAGCTAATGGTCGCTTCGCCGCTCGGACCGGTCATAATATTCGGTTTCCAAAAAGCTGTGTCAAGGAATCGTTTTCGAATCCGCATCTTGGTCTGACGCGGCATATTAGCCGACATTCCGGCCTTGTCTGGGTCGCTCAGATATATTTCCGGGAAGGAGAACTGAGTGCTCACCACATTGGGCTTGCGATAGTAGAAGTAGTCTAGTATCGGCTCGGTAGTGTCGGGGCTTATAGCGTAGATAGCTTCGTCCACAACCCCGAGCGAAAGTTGCGCGTTCACAGGTTGCCCTTTCGAATCGGTAGTCTTTAGCTTATATGTTGCCGTTTCACCTGGCAGGTAGCGAGTCTTGTTGGGCTCTATACTGATATTGATTGTTTGTGGGACAATAGAAACCTTTACACGCTCTTCCTGGTGGATGAACCGCTTTTGGCGGACGAAGCAGACGCCGACGTAGAAGTTGGGCTTGTAGCTCTCTCGCACTGGGATGTCGATTGTGGTAGATTTGCCCTTGACCGAGATTACCATGCGCTCATATATTTTCTCGCCCTCGATCGTGACCAACGCCGTCCGACCGGGCGAAGCAGTGTTTATGAGAACCTTCGCCGTCTCGCCGGGCATATAACTCTTCTTGTCAGTAACAATCTTTAGCTCAGGATACCGAACGCCCTCGACTTCCTCATACGCCTCGTTCCAACACCATATCCAGGCCGAACCGGTGACGCGATTGCCTCGACGATCATGCGCAACGCCTACGACGCGGACGTCTCCAGCGATTTTCAGCAGGAAATCCACTGACGCGCGGCCTGAAGCGTCCGTTTCAACCGTCTTACGTTCGATCTCTCTGAATTCCAACTCGCGTCCGGTCCAGTATTCACGGCCGATGATGAGCGTAACTCTTTTGTTCGAGACCGGACGCTTTCGGTAACTCACTGTTCGGATGTTGACCTTCACTCGACTCGAAGGCTGAACAACGTATCTATCCGGCTCAACATAGACTGCAAACTCCCCGCGAGTAGCGATTACCTCTCCGCTGCCGAAAGCCTCTCGACGGCTCGTATCGGTAACGCTGACCTCGACGTTGAACAACTGATCGTTGTCCCAGCCGTATTCTTCCCTCGGTTCAGGCCAGACCGCGGGAAAGCTAACAACAGCCTCGCCGTTTTCATCCGTCGTCAACTCTCCTTCCTCGACCCATTCGCCGTAACCGCCGTAGTCTTCGTAGTTACTGTCGTAGTCGTATTGGCCATCTTCGCCCTCATAAAGCCAGTAGTCAGATCGCTGAATCGTGTAGCTGACTCTAGCGTTGGCAACTGGTGCGCCAAAGTAGTATTCGGCTTTGATTTTCGCCTGCACTATCTCTCCGCGGATGTAACGTTTCTTAGGAAACGTGACCTTAACCGCGAACTCTGGTTTGGCGTAGGCTGCCACCTGAAAAGTCGCCGCGTGCTCGCTATCCCGAGAAAGGTCGCCTTCGGCTAGGGTAGTTACTAGGGTATAGGTCCCAGTGGCGGATTCACGATTGAGGTTAAATTCACCGTGATAGCACCCGAATCGGTCGGTGATCTTCGAGGCGCTATATATAAGAGTGTCGTTTGGATCCCGAACTTCGACGGTAAGCTTTTTTTTCGCAGGGACAGCGTAATCACTGTCTCTTATACACATCT
>JAOAGX010000096.1 GCA_026415535.1 Armatimonadota bacterium
GTATTACGCTCCGTNCAAGTCTGACCGTGCAAACTTGAACACTCTCCGCACCAATCCCAAAGTAGTCGGCTCGGTTACTCCAATCTCGTGGGGCCTGAAGGAAGTACTAGAGTTTACCGAGGTCGTGCTCAACCGAGACGACATTGACGCAAAGGCCGACGCACTCATCCAGTTTATCAGGCAGCGAATCGTGAACCAGACAACCGAGGTCAATGGAGAATTTATAACTGTTCGCAATTTCCAGGACCTTAACCGCTGGTTCGATCTGGTTATGCGGGAAATGGAAGAGTCAAATAAATCGGAGTGGAAGTCTCACCATTACGCGACTATCCGTAAGGTTCATAATCGGCTCTCTAACCTCAGCACGCGATACCAGGGTCTAATCAGCCCTGATGAGTTCACATCGGACTTGCCCTGGGGCGAATTTGAGGACCGAGCAGTGTATGTGGTCGATGTAGCAAACTTGGAACCCCAGGCTCAGGACCTAGTTTTTACAAGAATTGTCAGTGAACTTAGACAGCACCTGGAAATGGGTAAGCTCGGTGTGAAGCACGTTATCGTGGTGGTCGACGAACTTAACAAGTATGCTCCGTCAGACGGACCGGATACTTATCTCCGCCAAACCCTGCTCGATATTTCAGAGCGAGGCCGGTATCTGGGAATGGTGCTCTTCTCCGCGCAGCAGTTCCGCAGCCAGGTGCATAAGCGGATCGTTGGCAATTCCGCTACCTGCATGTACGGCCGGATGGACATGGACGAATTGGCAACGCCAGGTTATCAAGTACTCACCTCGGCTACAAAAGAAAAGCTTGCAACCCTTGCCAAGGGCCAACTTATGATACGCCACCCGCACTTCACCCAGCCGATTTTTGTCAAGTTCCCCAGGCCAAACATAATGCGAGGCCCCGACGGGATAAAGGCATTCCCGCCTGCTGAAGACTTGCCGCTTGAGGAAGCCGTTTGGCGTAACCTGTCGCGGCTCAACCCGTCGCTCAATCGCAACGAGGTGAAGGACGTAGTCGCATCTACAGACGCTGACGAGGTCGTGCGTGCAATGAATTTGACTCTCCAGCGCGCCCCTGAAGATCCAGCGGCTTACTTTCGGAACGCCGTCCGCAAGAAGGCAGGAATAGTCGTCCCTGTTGACGAAGCGCCGCCTATAATTGTCCGGGACGCCGGAAGTGACGGATCCGATCCGTTCGAAACCCTATGATAGTTCTATGCGAGTAGTTCACATTGCCGATCCGCATCTTGGATACCGAGCATACAACCGTGTCACACGTGCCGGGGTGAACGCACGTGAGGCCGATGTGTTTGACGCATTTAGGCGCACACTCGCAAAGATAGTCGAAATCCAGCCGGACCTGATTCTTATCGCAGGCGATCTTTTTCACGTCGTACGCCCGAGCAATCTCACTATCCAGCATACGTTTCGCGAGTTTGCGTTGCTTAGGCAAAAGACGCAAGCGCCGGTCATCATTATTGGTGGTAACCACGACTCGCCTCGGTCCGCCGACACCGGTTGCATATTGGACCTGTTCACCAACATTCCTGGAATCCACGTCGCTCATACTGAGTATGTGCAGGTTTCGCTCAAAAACCTGAATACATCTGTGTTCTGCCTCTGCCATAGAGCCCTGCCGCATCTTCCGAGTCTGAAGATAGAGCCTGACCCGTCGAGCAAATACAACATTTTGCTTGCACACGGAACCGTCGAAGGAACTGTTCGATATGCGTACGATATATACGAGATTAGTCGGTCACAAGCAATATCGGACATTTGGGACTACATCGCTTTTGGACACCATCACATCTTTGAACAGCTAGCCCCTAACGCGTTCTACGCGGGATCGCTCGAATACACCAGCACAAACATCTGGACGGAAACCGAGAAACCTAAGGGTTTTATCGAATACGACCTTGATGAGCGACGTTTGATTTCGTTTCACAAGATCGCAACGCGCGATGTAATAGACCTGAGACCAATTGATGCTGCCGAGTTAGACGCCTCAGAGTTAAATCGCGTGATCGAACAGCGCCTTGCAACAATTGACGGCAGCCACAAGAATAAGATTGTGCGGCTGGTTGTAGAGAATGTTCATCGATCAGTTCAGGCAGATCTTGACTACTCCGCTATACGGCAAGTGCGCGCCGAGGCAATGCATTTCGAACTGCAACTCCGCCCGCCCGACAAGCGACTACGCAAAACAGGGTTAAGTGATACGGGGCCGTCGCGTCCGCTCGAAGAAGAATGGGAGGAGTTTGCTCACGAGTACCCGCTCGATCCAGCAGTGGATCGCGATCACTTGATTGCATTGGGTCGAGACTACCTGATGAGACAAACTCTGTCAGAATAGCGCTTTTCAGAAGAATGTGTCTGCCTGTGGACTTTCGCTTTGTGTGATTAACCTGACAAGTGCCCTACATATTGTATCGGAGGTGTACTGTCATTCTGAGCGCAGCTAAGAACCTCGGAGTCGTGTTTCGAGATCCTTCGCTTCGCTCAGGATGACGATAGAGGACACAGCAGGATAATAATAGTGGACCTAGATGATTGTAGTGAATCTAGATGATTGTAGTGAATTTCGAACAACTGTGACACGGTAAGAATGACCACAGCAAATCCAGAATGGCGGTAGCACACCGAGGTTGACGTTGGCTCGCTCAAAAAGTAAATATCCTGGCATTCATTTGTGACGCAAAAAGACGATCGACAGGTTTTGAACGAAACGTCGGCTGAACGGCCTGCATTATGATAGCGTGATAGCCGCGCCTGTTACCTCTTCCCAACAGATCTCTTAACCGATGAAACTTGTGAGCTTGGAACTGAAGAATTTTCGCCAACACTTGGACACTTCGATAGTGTTTCAGGACGGACTCACGGGCATTGTCGGTCCGAACGGCGCAGGTAAAACCACGATACTCGAAGCAATCGCCTGGGCACTCTACGGTTCGCCAGCCATTAGAGGCAACAACAGCACAATCCGCTCGTTCGCTTCCGACGGTGGTGCTAAGGCCGGAGCAACATTGACTTTTGAGCTGAGTGGTCAGGTTCACCGCGTTTCGCGAACGCTTGACGCCAGTGGCAGAACCGGCCACGCCGTGCTAGAGATCGACGGTCGCGCGGTTTGCACGGGAATGAACGAAGTGTCTGAAACCATTACCCGAATGCTCGGCATGGACTATCGAGCGTTCTTCACGAGCTTCTTCACCGGCCAGAAGCAGCTTGAGTTCATGGCCGCGCTTGATGGAAGGCAACGCGAGGCCTCAATTAGTCGCATGCTCGGCTATGACCGCCTAACCAAGGCACGAGATCAAGCTAATCAAGACAGGCTTGGTCTTGCTCGTGAGATCGAAGGATTGGAGAAGGGACTTGCAGACCCAGAAGAGCTTAGGGCTCGCAGAAAAGAAGCGGAGACAGCGCTAGCGGCGGCGTCAAAGGCACTTGAGCAAGCAGAATCAGATCACAAGTCCGCACAGGAGAATGTTGAGAAGCTCCAACCAATAAAAGATGCTTCCGATCAGACGGCCAAGCGCTACGACGAGCTCTCGCGGCGACTCGAAACCGACCGCGCCGACCTCTTACACAACGAAACGCGACTCGACCAACTAAGGAAGGAACTGGCCGATTTAGAATCAAAGCGCAGGGATCTTGACTTGCTCAAGCCCGATCTAGATCGTTATCACGAAGCTGAGCGTGAGTTCAAGCATCTGAAAGAACTCCAAGTACATGAAGCTGAGCGCCAACAGCTCAAAGGCCAGATCGAAACTCACGAGTCGGACCTCAAACGACTTGAGTCTAGGCTGAAACAGTTAGAGTCTGCCCACGAGAGACAAACCAGGGCTACAATCGCACTAACAGAGGCCGAAAAGCTGCTTGCCCAGGTCGATGAGACAATGCGCAAGCTGCGTGAGGACCTAGTCGCACGCGAACACGCGCTGACCGCCCAAATCACGGGACTCGAATCGCGCAAGGACGAAGTTGAGGCAAACCGCGCTCGTATAGTAGAGGCAGGGGCCGACGGGAAGTGCCCTACCTGCGAACGTCCCCTCGCCGGCGAGCTCGAAAAGGTACTGGCTAACTTCGACGCCGAAATCGAGGATTTGTCTAGGCGAGCAAAGGAGCTGACGTGTGAAAAGGAATCCCTTGAGCACGAAGCAGCCGCGAGCAAAGTTGCGGCTTCGGACCGTGAACGTCTCGTTTCACAGATTGACGAACTAAGAAAAGAAAAGGCTGAGGCCGATACACGTGTTGCCGAGCGTGATACCGTGTTGCGGGAGATCGAAACGCGACAATCATCGCTTAATGAGCTTCGCTCTCGCCTAGCTGCCCTGCCCCAAGGCTTTGACCAGACCAGGTTTCGCGAGCTGCAAAAGATCGGCGAAGAATTGAAACCGGTTTACAAGCGCTGCATCGAACTGGAGACGGCACTCGAACGACAGCCGACGGTGGCGAACGAAGCTCAGGAACTTCATGACCGAATCGCGCTTATTAAGTCTCGAATTTCCGAGTCCGAGAAGTCGATTCGCGAGCTTGCCTTTTCTCCCGAGGAACACGAGCGCGTCACGAAAGACTTCGACGCTGCCCAGACCGACTTGAACAGAGCAGCATTGGAACTGGAACGTCGAAAAGGTGAGCTTAAGGCTGCATCAGCGGTTCTCGACGGAATAAAGAGCGAAGAGGAAAGATACAAGTCACGAGTAGATGAGCTTAAGTCGAAGCGTTTGGAAAGGCTCCATCTGCAAACCTTGGCCGAGGCATTCGACAAGCTTCGAGCCGAGCTCAACAACCGTATACGCCCGGAATTGGAATCAATTGCAAGCGAGCTTCTTGCAGTGATGACTGACGGCCGCTACAACGTGCTCAGGCTCAGTGACGATTACAAGCCGGTAGTCGTTGACGACGGCGAGGAAAAACCGGTCATCTCGGGCGGAGAAGATGACGTTGTCAATCTTGCGCTGCGGCTTGCAGTGTCGCAGATGATTGCAGACCGTGCAGGGCAATCATTCTCGCTCCTGATACTGGACGAAGTGTTCGGCTCCCTAGACGAGTTGCGACGAGATAACGTGGTGGGTCTCCTGCAGAACCTGAAAAACCGGTTTGAGCAGATAATTCTGATTACGCATGTCGAGTCAATTCACGACGCCGTTGACAACTGCTTGTGGGTAGAGTTCGATGAGAGGACTAAGACAAGTAAATTGATGGAGCGTGAACAAAACCTCACCCCTGCCCTCTCCTAAGTGGGGAGCAGGCTAACCCACCCACCATTGGAGACAGCAAGGGTCAGGGCTTGGAAATGTCTACTTCTTCTTTTCTCGCTCTTCTCGCAATCGTTGTTTGTATCTCTCCTGAGCCCTTTTCCTGGCTCTCCGAAGCTCTTTTTGGCGGATTCTCAGCTTCCATCACCTCCTTAGAGATTACGGCTGCCGATATTATAGGGGCGGCTTTTGCAAACTGTCAAGTTCCGGACTGCGCAAAAGCCGAATCGGATCCCTAGCCCCAGATCCTTCGCTTCGCTCAGAATGACGGTGGAGACAACAAAGAGATGACACCGCGAGATTCTTTGCTTCGCTCAGAATGATGTGCTGCCCAGAGTGATGTGTTGATCAGAATGATATAGTGCGACGCTAGATTCTTAATGACGTGTTGATCAGAATGACATAACGCAACGGCAGATTCTTAGTTTTGCTTAGAATGATGCGTTGTGAGGCTGGACGTCTAATAATACCGTGCGACCCACAACCTCAAGAAGAACATCTCATCAAAGCAAAAACTCCTGATTACGAAGCACTCCAAAGGTTAGGCACAAAGCTTCCAAATTCACCTAGCAAGGAAAGTGATGACGTGGACTTGGTATTCTAATTTTGAGACCGCGCGGTAACCAATTCCCAAATCCTGGGCAGGGCCGTGCCTGCCGGTTCGGGAATCCAAAAAGTGGCATAGCGAGTCAGCGCGCCCTGAGACGGGTTCACCTCAACTATAGTCGCGCGGTTAGCTAGCGCGTATTCAGCAAACCCATAACCGCCAGAAACCTCGCCCGAAGTTCCCACAACCAACATTAGATCACAGCTCGAAGAGGAAGCGATGGAGGCCATCATTGCCTCGCGCGGAACGTACTCGCCAAACCAGACGATGTTGGGTCTGCATAGCGACCCACACTCTGGGCATCTCGGAAGGGTCTCCTCGGTAAATTCTTCCGGCAAGTCGAGTTCGCGCGTGTCGAAAACGTCTCCTGTTTCCAAACAACGCATCTGCCAGGCGTCACCGTGCAGCTTAACCATCTTGCGACTACCGGCACGTTCGTGCAAATCGTCTACATTCTGGGTGCAAAGAAGAAACTCCGGATAGAAGCTCTCCATTCTAGCAATGGTGATATGACCGGAGTTCGGCTTGGCCTCGGCAATCTGACGCTGGCGAAGACGATACAAGTTCCAAACTTTGACTGGATTCGCCAGAAACCCCTCAAAGGTGGCAAAGGTCATAGGATCGTGTTTGCTCCACTCACCATCTATGTCGCGGAAAGTTGGCAGACCAGATTCCTTGCTTGCTCCAGCGCCAGTGAAGACAAAGACGCGCCTTGCCTTTGCCAACGTGTTAATAAGTTGCTCATGTGTTTCAGGGGATATTTCCATCGTATATACTCAGCATTATTATACCCGGTTGCACCGGGCCACGTTCCACGGTAATGGCCATGGCAAACCAGGAAACCGCATACCTACCGACCAGCTGTGCTTGAAACGTTCGCGAAGGTGATGTACCTTTAGCGTATGTGCGAAACCAAAAGCATAGTATCGATTGTCAGGTGTGCGGATTATAACCCGAAAACAGTTGCAAGCGCAGTGGAAACGGCACTCGACCTAGCGGAGCTGTCGAAGGTGTTCGAAGGTGGCAAATCCGTGCTGGTCAAACCTAACCTGCTGTCAGCACGCCCCCCAGAAGATGCCGTAACGACCCATCCGACCATCGTCGAAGCCATATGCGAAGTAGCGCAACGCTACGAATGCCAAGTGACTATTGGTGACAGTCCGCCATTCGCTGGCGAAAACCAGACAAGGTATGTCAATCTGCTCGAACGAACCGGTATGACCGCCGTAGCGAGAAGGATCGGAGCTGGCATAACTCGGTTCGAAGACGCCGTGACCAGAATTTCGAACCCGACAGGCCGGTTCTACCGAAGTTTCGAAATCGCCCAGGCGGTTATGGATACCAACTTATTGGTCAACGTGCCGAAACTTAAAACACACGGACTCACAGGCCTCACCGGTGCGATCAAAAATCTCTTTGGGTGCGTGCCAGGTATCAGAAAGGGCTTGTTTCACGTGCAAGCCGCTGAGGACCGCGAGACTTTCGCGCAAATGCTGGTCGATCTGGCATCGGCGCTCCCACGCGGCGTACACCTGATGGATGCGGTCACTGCAATGGAAGGAGAAGGACCTAACGCAGGCAGGGCTCGCAAGGTAAAAATCGTGCTGGCGTCGTCGGATCCTGTGGCTCTCGACGCCGTCGCAGCAGCAGTGGTTGGAATGGATCCAATGTCGATTGACACGACGCGCTTGGCGCACGAACAGGGTCTGGGATACGGAAAGCTCGGTTCGATTGAGATACGCGGAGAACGTGTCGAAAATGTGCGCGTGGCCGACTTCGCTCCGTCGTCGGGAGTGAATGATTGGACAAGAATCCCCAAATCCATAAGAAACGTGCTTCGGCGGCAACTCGTAGCTGTCCCACAATTTGTATCCCCAAAATGCATTGGTTGCGGCGATTGCTCCCGCGTTTGTCCTGTCG
>JAOAGX010000097.1 GCA_026415535.1 Armatimonadota bacterium
CAGCCGGAGGGACTGAGGCTACGGCCGAATGGGTTCTTCTTGGCATTACCGAAGCCTCGCTCGCTACTGACAGCTTCCTTTCGGCGGCTTCGTTCCAAAAGACCACAAGAGTTCTCACTGAGGCGGCGGTCAAAGGTAAACGTGACAACCTTGTTGGTCTCGTATCGAAAGAAGACAAGGAGACTGGGGAGGCTGAGGAACAGGTAGAGGAAAACCAAGACGAAATCGAGCTGTCATCTACTGAGTCCGAAACTCATGCCAGTGAAACTGAACCGGAGTCGGGGGGCGAAGGCGAATCCGATGTGGCCGATGTAGGTGCTGAGGAGGACACGCCCATCGACACCGATTCCGAAAGCGCGATATAAACGTCTTATTAGTTTAGTTGACAACCTGGTTATGGCTGGGGAGCCGCGAGCGTAGTCGGGACAACAGGCGCGGATATGATGACCGCGCCTGTTTAGGCAAATATTTACGCCTTACTATGAACTCGCACGCTTCGCATAATTGCCTTACCCACATAGAGTATGGGGGAGGCCTGCTTTGTCGAGCTTTGCTTTAAATTTCGGCCAGTACTTTTCGCCAAAACAAGGGCATTAATCCTAAGTTGCTCGTCAATCTAAGGTCTTTTCATTCTGAGCTAAAACAAAGGGTCTCATCGTTTCTTTTACGTAGTTCTGATTGAAACATATAGTCTCACAGTCTTTTTCATCTTTATTCTGAGCGAAACAAAAGGTCTAGTCGTCATTCTAAAATTCCAAAGTCCACGTCGTTCCAAAGTCCACGTCATTCCAAAGTACGCGTCGTTCCGAAGCCCACGTTATTCCAAAGTACACGTCATTCTGAGCGAAGCGAAGAATCTTCCGTAACACTAAACCATTTCAATTGCGGACGTGCTTTGCACCGTTCTCGTGTGGTATTTATAATTGGGCAGATCAAAAAGGAATGAGCAGTATGATTGCGTATTTGGGACTAGGTGCAAATCTCGGAGACCGACTTGCCAATTTGCGGGAAGCGATCAGGCGTTTGGAGGACGCCGGGTGCCGAGTTATTGCGCGTTCATCGGTATATGAAACGGAGCCGGTCGGAATAACAGATCAGCCTGATTTTCTAAACGCGGTTATAAAGGTTGAGACTTCGCTTACTGCACGCGACTTGCTGAACTTGTGCAAATCTATCGAGAATGAAATGGGACGCGTGCGAACAAACAAGTGGAGTCCACGTGTCATAGACATAGACATTCTGCTTTACGACGACTCGTCTGTGTGCGAGGACGATCTCGTGATTCCGCATGCGGAGATGTTAAAACGTGCCTTTGTTTTGATTCCGTTGGCTGAAATCGCGCCGGGCGTGATGATTGCTCCGGGACTTAATGCCCGTGAGGCTTCAGTGAGGGTTGATCGCGAAGGTGTCCGGCGATTTGACGGTTCGATCTGACCTATGGCTCTTTTTCGGTATGAGGCGGTAGATAGGACTGGCAAGGTCGTTCGAGGCGCAATGAACGCTTCGGACGAACAGCAGGTGGCGCGCAACCTGGCAGCGATGGGATATACTGCGCGGAACATCTTTGCTGCGTCCGTGACCGCTTTTGGTAATGCGCGACCAGCTCAGGCTGCTTCGATTAGTTCGGTTTCCCCTGCTTGTTCGAGAGGCAATATTCGCTCTGTTACACTTGCATCGGGGTTGCCTGTTTCGGTCAAGTCTTCTGTGCCACCGCAAGTGCTCGCTGGATTCTTTCGACACCTGGCCACCCTTGTCAAGTCGGGCTACCCGATCGGGCGGGCAATAGCCGAGATGGAGTCCGTTACTCGCAATCCGCGCTTGCGCAGGGTTCTGCCGGTAATGCGTGAATCAACGCAGAGCGGCAGGAGTCTGTCGAGCTTAATGGCGGAATACCCTCGAGTATTTCCCGTGCATACTGTCGCGTCCGTGTGGTGTGGTGAGATGTCGGGACGTCTTGAGGTAGTTCTAGAAAAGATAGCGCAGGACCTTGAAGAAGAAGCTTCTGATGACCGCCGCAGCCGTATCGGATGGGGGCTGGTGAAGATTACCCTATTGGTGTTTGTGATCCTTGTCCCTATGACCAACATGGTAGCACTTCTGATGCCTACACTCGAAGAAACTTTGGCGCGTGGCGGTCAGATAAGCAGAAGCGAACTGATCGCTCGCGTTGTACAGACTTTCGTCAAGGAAATGCTTTGGAAGAGCTTGTTGGTGATCGTTCTATTGGTTACATTTTGGCTTGCGTGGGGGGCTCTAAAGCGTTTGCCATTTATAAGGCGCATGATAGATGGTGCTTTACTTTTAACGCCGGTGTGGGGCAAACTTCACCGCGAGCGTGCTCTGGCTCGATTTTTTCACATGCTTGGCGGAATGATTGAAGCCGGAGTCGGCCTTAGTACCGCGTGGAATGCTGCAAGTCTTTCCGTGCGAAACAGCGCCATAGCCGAGCGTCTTCGAGTGGCAATGGCGAGCCTTCCGTCGGACGCCAGTATATCGCAGTTATTAGAGGCTTCGCGTGTGTTCGATTCTGACGACATTGCCGCGGCTGCGTCCGGGGAGAAGGCGGGTCGAGTTCCAGAAGTTCTAGCGGCGAGGGCGGCAGCGTATGCCGACATAGCTTCTGGACGCAAGATCATAGGCAAGCTCGCTTCCGGCACACTATTTACCACGACTTCGTTGATACTTGCCGGATATATCATGTACCGAGTGATAACAAGCTACTTTGATCTGGTTTTCAAAGTGGAAGGGATAATTGGTAGGTAGAAGCAGGCGTTCAAACAAATCGTCTTTCTGAGCGCGGCGAAGAATCTCATGCCGGAAAGCTAAAAAGCGCGATAATAAAGGCCACATGAGTTCGTTTGCATACAAGGCCAAAGATCGTCAAGGTCGGACAGTCACCGGCGTAGTGGATGCCGACAATCCCAGCCAGGCCGCCAGCCTCATTCGGGGGATGGGTCACTTGCCTATGGATATTCGACCGGTTGGCCGGGGTGCACGGGTGGCCCGAACAAAAGAAGCTGGATCAGCATTCGCCCGATACTTAGTGTATCCGATTTGGACAGGCGTCAACATCAAGGCTCTAGTACTCTTCTATCGGCAGCTTGCGACGCTGATTGCATCTGGTATGTCACTTTCCGAGGCGCTGAGAAGCGTGTGCAGTCGTACTAGTGGAAGACTAAAAAGAATTGTCACGGAAGCGCACGACAACGTAATGCGAGGCGGCACGCTTTCACAGACGATGTCTCGCTATCCGCGAGTTTTCAGTCGCCTGCAGATATCGCTCGTGCGCGCGGGCGAGACTGGTGGCTTGCTCGAACAGATGATAGACCGCATCGCCTCCTACCTTGAGTACGAGCTGTCGGTTAGGCGGATGATTGCGAAGGCTGTTTTTTATCCCATGTTGATAGCCTTATTTGCGATTGTGATGCCGCACGTGCCCACGTTGGTCTTGAGCGGTACAGCGGCGTTTGCAAAGTCGTTGTGGGCTTCGCTGCGCTTGTGGTTGCCGTGGTTAGTTGTCGTCGCTTTGGTTCTAAAGTTAATACTTCAGTTCGATACTCCCCGTTTCTTATGGGATGCGATTAAGGTTCAGCCGCCGTTTATCGGTGCGACTGCGCGCAAGGTCGCAATGTCGCGTTTCTGCAGGGCGTTAGCGGCGCTCTATGCAGCAGGATTGAGCTTGAATGAGACAGTATCGGCTGCTGCTGAAGCGTGCGCGAATCTTTATATGGGTCAGAGCATCAGACGCGCATTGCCCGCCATCCAGTCGGGGCGCCCGTTGACCGAGTCACTTGCTAGGACTCGGGTGATTACCCCGATGGTGCTCGATATGTTGGCAACCGGTGAGAAAACCGGCAATATGGATGCTGTTCTAAACAAGGTTTCTGAGTATATGGAAGAAGAAACGGATGCCACAATTCATAAGCTGGGCATATTACTGTTTGTAGGTGCAATCCTGATCGCGGCTTTAGTTGTGGGGATGATGGTAGTCAAATTTTACGGCGGCTATTTTGGGACCGTAATCGGGGCGGGGAAAGGCGGTTGATGAGAAGCTCCCGCACTTACTATGAAATACTGGGTCTTCCACGAGACGCGACTCCTGCCCAGATCAGGCGGCGTTACAAGCAGCTCGTGCGCAGGTATCACCCCGACGTTGCGGCTGACAAGGAAACTGCGCACCGGCTTTTCCTTCAGATCAAGGAGGCTTACGAGAGCCTAAGCGACCCGGTCCGGCGGAAGGCCTACGACGCGACGCTTGCTATGGGACAATCTCGCTCCACGAGGGGATCCTCACAAACCTTTGCCACATCTGGTTCTACACGTCAGCGCGACGTGTCTGTTGAGAAGCACATTCGGGACGCTCGTTGGGCATTCATCCAACGCCGATTCAACGAGGCTGTAAACCACTGTCGTGAAGCGCTTGATATCGACCCACGTGCTTCTGATGCATATGCGATCCTTGGTGATATCTCGCGCGTGCGAGGCAGGACAAACATGGCTATCAAGTACTACAGTTACGCATTGCAGTACAACCCTGCTGATCAGGACAGCGAGCGCAAGTTGAACAAGCTCATTGGCAAGCGTGTCATGACGACCCCGCGCAAAGCTACGAAGATCCGATCAGCCCAAGCGACGGCGATTGCCATCAATTTTATTTGGTGGGGCATCGCCGCGTTTCTACTATTGTTGATTTGGGTCAATCCTGGCAAGCCAATCCCTTGGTTGCGGTATTATATACCTCAGATCGAGCACTGGAGCTGGAATCTTGTTGGATCGCTTGCAATGGCGTCGGCTGTTGTTGGGATGTTGCTCTCGATCAACGGCTTGGTGCGCCATCCTGATGAAGAGCTGGTTTTCGAGACGAGCGCCGGATGGGCGGTGGTGCCGACAGGAATTATTTTATTGGTAGGATCTGGGTTCTTTTTCTGGGGCGCGGCGCTATTCTATCTGGCAGCCGGTTTTGCTCAGAACAGTTTGTCTAGATCGGTGCTGATCGTGTTTGCGGCTGTTACCATTATTGTGGCCATTGCCTCTGTGCTGTACGTGCCCGAAGCGTCACGTGAAGTGCTTCTCTTCGGAGGAAACGTGTCTTTTCTGTCAATGCTTTTCGGTTGGTATGTGGGGTCGCTATTCAAACCGTTGAGTTCGATTTGAAGGATAGCTAGTATGAAAAAAAATGATGTTGTCACCGCTCCAGGCTTGATGGAGATGAAGTTACGTGGCGAGAAGATATCGGTATTGACCGCTTATGACTACGCGTGGGGTCGATTGATCGACGAAGCCGGTATTGACGTTGCTCTTGTGGGTGATAGTCTCGGAATGGTTGTACTTGGTTACGAGACGACCCTTCAGGTGACAATGGAAGATATGGTTAGGCATACTGCTGCAGTGGCAAGGGGTGCCAAACGAGCAATGGTGGTTGCGGACATGCCGTTTCTGTCGTATCAGGTCGACGACGACGCTATAATGAATGCCGGTAGGTTGGTGGTTGAGGGTGGTGCGAAGGCGGTTAAACTTGAGGGTGGGGGAGAAGTAGCAGAGATAGTTGAGAAGATTGTGAACGTTGGCATACCGGTTTGGGGACACATTGGTATGACTCCGCAGTCTGTGCACCAACTCGGCGGCTATAGAATGCAGGGCAAAGATGCCGATAACGCCGAGCGGATCAAGCGGGAAGCGCTGGAACTTCAAGAGGCTGGAGCCTGTGCTATAGTACTCGAACTCATACCGGCGCAACTGGCCAAAGAGATCACTGCCAGCTTGGAAATTCCGACAATCGGAATCGGTGCAGGACCGCACTGCGACGGTCAGGTACTCGTTACTCACGACGTACTCGGGTTGTATGATAGGTTCGTGCCGTCTTTCGCTAAGCGGTACGCCAACTTGTGGCAGATCACACTCAAGGCGTTCAAAGCGTACAACGAAGACGTGAAGCGTGGCCGGTTTCCTGTCAAGTGATGCACCTGATAAGCTCGGTGGCACACAGTGGCTATTTTGGTCATTATTACTTTTAGAGCAAGGTTACTTTTGGCGCTGATCGCTTTGGCTGTCGTCGTTCTGAGCGCAGCGAATAGTATGTCGAATAAATCCTCATTTCTCACTCTCGATCGAAGGGGTCGGGGTAGGAGTAAGAGCTACTTAAAGATTTCTCCTTTTATTTAGTGAGAGCAATTAGCAGATCAAATTGAAACTGATACATACCATATCCGAAACCAGAAACCAGGTGTTGCGTGCTCGCTTACGCGGGTGGAAAATCGGGCTCGTGCCTACTATGGGCGCGCTACACGATGGACATATGTCGCTCGTTCGCCGGGCGAAGGCTGAATGCGAGTTTGTCGTTGTCTCAATTTTTGTGAACCCGACTCAGTTTGGGCCTGGTGAGGACTTCGATAAGTATCCCCGCACACTTGTCGAGGACGTCGAGAAATGTCGAATTTCCGACGTTGATGTCGTTTTCACACCGTCTGCATCGGAAATGTATCCCGAGGGTTTCAACTCTTGGGTCGAGGTAAAGGGGTATCTTACCGAAACCCTCGAGGGAGAGTTTAGACCAGGGCACTTTCGCGGGGTGACCACCGTCTGCGCGAAACTATTCAACATTGTGCAGCCGACCTGCGCATACTTTGGCCAAAAGGACTACCAGCAGCTCAAGGTTGTCCAGAAGATGGTAAATGATCTGAGCATGCCTCTTGAAATTGTTCCTTGTGAGATCGTGCGTGAGCCTGATGGCCTTGCAATGTCATCTCGAAATTCCTATCTGAGCCCAGAAGAACGTAAAGCGGCAGTTGTCCTCAGCCGGGCACTTAGCAAGGCACGGGCAGCAGTTACGGAAGGCGAGCGGAATGCCGCGGCTGTGCAAGAAATAGCGGAGGGTGTTATCAGGCTTGAACCGTTGGCCTCGATAGACTACGTAGCCCTCCGCGACGCAGAAACCCTTCAGCCAATAGATAGGATCAGAAAACCTGCCGTTCTCTTATTGGCTGTACGTATCGGTAAAACACGTCTGATTGATAATGCGTTTATTCCGACAAACTAGGAGGTGCCAGGTTTCTAGCTCTTTTTCTCTTCGACTTCGCCCAAGAGGTCGGATACGCGGGTGATTTTTTCGAGCTCGAAGTGAGCATCGATACATTCATGAATGTCTATCGGTCCCATTTCATCGAACCTTCGCTTCTCTTCCGGTTCGATTTCGCAGGGCACATCCCGTAGAATCCCTTCTTCCCATTCCTCTTGTTTGACGAACTGCTCGCCCAGCTTCTTACATCTGGAGCATCGAAATTTGATGTATACGAAGCTGGGTCCGACCAACCGCAGGTAATAGCCGGTCTGCATGACATCCCTGGCGAGTATCCTTTGGCCACAGTTGCATTTAATTACGGGCCTAGCGCTCAAAGTACACCTCCATGCGCCCCGGACGCTTGATTACCTGCTTGCGTTGAGGGGGTGAATTAGTACGGCGAACGTTGCTCGCGTTCATATTTATTATATCACGCCTCCGCATCCTTGCCAAGGGCAATGTTGTTGTAGGTAGCGTACACTTTTGTGTGCAAAATCTTGCTGAGTTAGGTAAGGCACATCCCTCTTTCCAAGATGTGATTAATTAGAGTTCACAAGGAGGAATACGCCTTGAGTAAAGTATACGCCGATGAGTTGGAGGGGACAATAGAGGCCTGGTCAGGGGTTAGTGGCTAGGCCTGGGGTCGGGATAGGGAGTTCCGGCAGGGGGGTACGAGGGATCAGCCGGCAAGGTGTCTGCGATTTGCAAGGATTTGCATGATCTTG
>JAOAGX010000098.1 GCA_026415535.1 Armatimonadota bacterium
GGCAAACAGCGTTTACGCGTACTCCGTGCGGGGCCATCTCGAGTGCCAAACTTTGTGTTAGGCCAATCCCGCCGAACTTTGATGCCGAGTAGGCAGAATTTCCAAACGAGCCTTTCTTACCGGACTTGGAATTGATTTGTATGATCACTCCGCTTTTTTGTCTCTGCATTATCCGGCACGCATGCTTGGCGCATATCATATAGCCGACGAGGTTGACTTCGATCACCTGGCGCCACTCGTTGACAGGGAACTCGGTAATAAGGTGGGCCTTTAAGATTCCGGCGTTGGCGATGAGTATATCTAGGCGCCCGAAATCGCGCTCAACCATATCCATCACCGATGATACAGCCTCGTCGTCCGTTACGTCCATTTTGAGGCCGAGAGTGCTGGTCCCGTGATCCCGGGCGATGCGGTCTGCTGTTGCCTTGACGCCCTGTTCGTTGACGTCGGTGAGAATCACTGTTGCGCCTTCCTTTGCAAACCGCTCGGAGATTGCCTCGCCAAGTCCTTGTGCCGCGCCTGTTACGAGAACTATCTTATCCTTGAAACGCATCTCTACAACTCCAGCCTGTTTCTCAGCAGTTCTTCCTCCGCTTCATTTGTCCAAAACTTGCCCTCTTTGAGTTTCGCGAAGACGTTTGGGGCAACCTTGTCGAGTTCGGTAAGTGCAGTGAGCGGCATATGGATGTGCGGGAAGATGACCGTCTTGCCAGGGAAGCGACCCTCTTTCACTGCGCGAACGCCGTCTGCTACGGCATCGATTCCGCCTACTGCAGCCATTGAATTGACCACAGGTAGATCTCCTGACTCAGTAAGTGCGAGAGTGTCGATCATGTCTTGCGGCCTCGACCCGCTAGATCCGACAAACCTGTTGCCCTTGAGATAGGTGGCGCTCAGGTCTATCGTGGCGATTGTGCCTTTGGGAACTCCGGCAAAGATATTCATCATACCGCCCTCAGCCAGGTATTCGACTGCGTCCTCGATCAGAGAGGCAACCGGCGCCAAAACAACGATGTCGTCGAAGCCCTTACCTGCCGTTAGTTCAGCTACAGCTCTCTTAAGACCGTCCTCGCCGCTGTCAACCGGGTTCAGGTAGACCGTTTCGGTTCCGCGTTCCTTGGCGGCTGTTTCCACGCACGAACGCAGGTATTCGAGTCGGCTATTGTCTACGTCGGTGCACAGTATCTTGCTCGGACCGTTCTTCATTAGGACTGCGCGTTGCACATGCATCTGGCCCATTGGTCCGCCAGCGCCAATGAACCATGCTGCTCCGCCTGAGGTGAGTTCGCTCTCTCGGCTTTTTGCATATGCGTCAGCAATATTCCTTGAGTGCGTGCCGATGAAGTCAATGTAGTCGTAATGAATTCGTCCCACGTCGACCTTGACTGGGCGAGAGATCGGGCAGTCAGCGAGTATCGCCATGACGCCGTGCTTGGCCAGGTTCGCGGCGAGGGCTTCAACCAGCTCTGGGCCAGGTGTGCCTAGGATGATGATATCGTCGAAGCCCTTACCGGCTGTTTGTTCTTCCGACAAATCTTTGACGTACTCGTGATGTATTCCGTCCAATTCGAGAAGTTCAGCCGTGCACCCGCTGCAACCACAAACCGACGAAATCAGCTCTTCGCCTACGCCTGCGAGTACCAACAGATCGGGTGGGCCGTCCTTGCAAATGGCTGGATCAATCAAGTAGTGACCTCCGCCGGTTCCGACAATCAAAGTGGCGCCGCCAGGTTTGAGGGTCTTACGTGGGTGGATGCGGTATGCCGCGACGACGCAGGTCCAAGGCTCAACGAGTGCGGCCTCGGCATACCCGGTTTCTGGCTTTACAGGAATCAGATAGCAACCTTCGTCCCCCGCCAACACCGGCTCGCCTACTATACCATATTGCTGCATGCCACCTTCCAGCGCGTATCCGTAGGCGAGGTTGACACCCTTGAAATATATGTCTGCTTGCACCATAAAACGGTCTCCAGGCCGGAACTTATCTTTATAATCCTCTCCTGCCTCGACGACCGTTAGCGAAACCTCATGGCCCGGCGTCACGGGTTCTTTGGATAAGTCCCTACCGGTAATTCTGGGATGAGCAGGACCTTGTGTGATCAGCTTAACGTCGGAAAAGCAAATACCAATAGCGTCAACGCGAACCAAGACTTCGTCGCGCTTTGGGCGGCGAAGCGGTATTTCGTCCGGCTTGCCGGTCTTGCCGAAGTTTTCCACCCCGGCCTCATGCATTCGCCACGCAAGGTTCGTTTTCGGCAGCGGGTAATCCAGCTTTTTGTATCTTGTTAAGATGTCGCTCATTCGGGCTCTAACCTCTGAACTGTTCTCTTCTGCAGGCCTCGTCGGGACGGGTGTAGATACGGTCTACGTTGATCTGGGTCATGTATCTCACACCGCCGAACGTGTGTGCTCCGGCGAGGATTCGGGCTACTTTGCAAGCCATCGCGGTAATCGCTTCCACCTCATGCGCGGTCGCACCAATTGCGATAATGCCGTGATTTCTGATTAGTATTTCCTTGGGCGCACAGCCGTGTTTGTCCATAAACCGATACACTGTCTCGCGAATTTTACGGCCTAGTTCCACGCCGGGATCAACATAGTCCATAAACGCCGGCTCGATACCGCAGTAGACTATCTCGTCGGGGCAGATTCGGCCACGGATAATTTCCTCTGCCCTCGAACTGCACATTAGAGCGAGTATAGCAGTCGCGTGAGTGTGACCGACGAAGTTGACCCCCGGTAGGGTGAGAAGAAATGAGTGAAACGTGGTTTCGATAGACGGTCTAAGCTTAGTCTGTGGATCGGCGCAGGCGGCGAACAATGCGTCCTTAATCTCTTCATCGGTCAGCTCGCCTCGGTCAAGGATTGCGACCGCTTCCTTGAGTTTGACCTTAACAAACGTATTTTCGTCGGCGTTGGCTAGGTATTTGCCGCTTGCCTTGACGAAGAAAAACTCGTCGTCTATCTTGGCGGACGTGTTTCCCTCGCCTAGGATTACGTAGTCGTTTTCGGGCTTGCCGAGTTCGCGAGACATCGCGACAAGATCGGCCAGCACCGCTTGTTCATCCATATACCGAACAACCTCCAGGTGAAAGTGCGTCGCGGCAACGATGCCGAGTGTTATTCTACTCGAAAAACCCATGCTCAGTCCAGTGCGGTTGACGTCCGACCGACCGGCATGCTACATTATCAGCGCCCAACTACCCTTAAAGACTTTGTCTTAATATAGGCAGCAAACACGGCGTTTTCTGAGATTCGATGCTACTCAACTGGGCGTTAGAATTGCCGGAAACGCGCTTATCGCAATAGCCTACTTAAAGGAGTTCGCTATGCCCGAAGCAGACGAAGCCGCCAAGGAACAGAAAAACTTCTATCTGGACATTCCCCAGACCAACGAAGCCTTCTTCCTTAAGGGTTCCAACAACCTTGATTGGGGAATGAAAAACCGGCTCTCCCAGATATTCGATCCAAACACTGGGAAGACAGTGATGCTTGCCATCGATCACGGTTACTTCCAGGGTCCGACTACCGGTTTGGAAAGGGTGGACGTCAACATCCTGCCTCTTCTACCTTATGCGGATACTCTCATGCTCACGCGTGGTATTCTACGCTCGATCATTCCGCCGACGTTCACGCGCGGAATAGTTCTCAGAGCGAGCGGCGGGCCGACTATCCTCAAGGAACTTTCCAACGAGCAGATCGCTATGGACATCGAGGACGCGATTCGACTGAACGCAGCGGCGGTAGCGGTGCAGGTCTTTGTAGGTGGCGAGTATGAGACGCAGTCCGTCCACAACATGACTCGGCTGGTTGATATGGGCAGCCGATACGGGATCGCGACGCTGGCAGTTACTGCTGTCGGCAGGGAACTGGTTCGCGACGCGAGATATATGCGGCTTGCGACCCGTGTGTGCGCCGAACTTGGGGCGACGTATGTTAAGACTTACTATGTTGACAAGGATTTCGATACCGTGACTGCCTCTTGCCCAGTGCCCATTGTAATTGCCGGTGGAAAAAAGTTGCCGGAGTTGGAGGCACTCAGAATGGCCCGCAACGCTATCGACCAGGGCGCTTGCGGAGTTGATATGGGCCGTAACATCTTCCAGGCCGACAACCCTGTTGCCATGATCCAGGCGGTAAGGATGGTGGTCCACGATGGTGTCACGGCCGAGGAAGCGTATAAGTTTTACACAAGCCAACAGCCGTAGCCCAGGACCTTGCGCCTGTTTTGAGTGTCTTTTTAGTGTACCCTAGGGCTCTGCGCCTGGTCGCAGGTGACATTGGCCCACAAAGGGCTATTGATACGGGGTTAAGGTTAGCGGATGTCCGAAACTGCTCGAGATACGCTTAGACGTCTCGCCCCTACTATAAGCGCCGGGATTATCAGTGCCGACCTGATGAATCTAAGCGCGGAGTTGGCGCTTGTCGAGGGGGCCGGGGTTGGTGTAGTCCACTTCGACGTGATGGACGGCGTCTTCTGTCCGATGATGACCCTAGGTCCGCCAATCATCAAGGCGGTCAGGACCAACATGCTTAAGGACGTGCATTTGATGATCTCCAACCCGCTTTCGAAGTTGGCTGACTATGTCGCTGCGGGTGCGGACATCCTGACCGTTCATGTCGAAAGTGAACCGACGCACATCCACCGTGTCTTCCAACTGTTGGGCTCGATGACCAATTCGAACGACCCGGCTAGGGGTATTGTAAGGGGAGTTGCCTTAAACCCCGGAACACCGGTAGAAGCAATCAGACCGATCCTGGACGACGTTGAGCTGGTTACACTATTGGGAATTAACCCCGGCTGGGGTGGCCAGAAGCTGCTTCCATCGATGGCGGAACGGGTGGCGGAGGTCCGAGATATGATTGATGGAAGGAGCATCTTGATCTGTTTGGACGGTGGGGTAACCCGTGAAAACATATCGGAGATTGCCGCGATGGGCCCGGATTTGGTGGTGGCCGGCAGTGCCGTTTTCGATGGTAAGAATGCAGCCGAAAACGCGAAGACGATGTTGAAGTCAATCAAAAACCAGCACTGAAAAGACCAAGACGTCAAACTACGCAGGCGTGCAAAAATCGCCACCAGGATTTTCTACTTCTGACTTTAGACGGAGATCAGCGTGACTCGACCAGAACCTACGTGCAAGTATGACCTAGGCGGCAGGGTAGCGGTCGTCACTGGGGCCGCTGGAGCGATCGGTGCCGGAATCTGCGCAAAGCTTGTTCAGTCTAACTGCAGGGTTGCCTGCACCGACTTGCCCGGCGATCGTCTAGACAAGCTTGTTGAGGAACTAAAAGCGATGTGTGAGTCCGACGATTGTCCTGCGCAGGCCAGTGGGCACGAGGCGTATGTCATCGGTATACCGATGGATGTGACCGATCCCGACTCCGTCTCGGGTGCTTTGCAACAGGTTAGCTCAATTTGGGGAGGAATAGACATAGCGGTGCACGTGGCGGGGGTGCCGCTGGTAGCGAAGCTTCAGGATATGGACCTTGACAAGTTCAGGCGTCTCGAGAAGATCAACGTCGAGGGGACCTTGCTTGTAATCCGAGAAATGGCTCAACTCTTTGAAAAGCAGGGCACCGGTGGCGACATCGTTCTTATATCGACCAAGAATGTCTTCTCACCGGGCGCATCCTTCGGGGCTTACAGTGCTACCAAGGCGGCCGCGCACCAATTAGCCCGTATAGCCAGTCTGGAGCTTGCGCCGATTGGCGTAAGGGTGAACATGGTGGCCCCAGATGCGGTATTCGGCGAAGGCGAGCGCAAGTCCGGTCTGTGGCAGGAGATCGGACCAGAACGGATGCGCGCACGCGGCCTAGATGAAAAGGGTCTGGAGGACTACTACCAGAGCCGAAATCTCTTGAAGGCTCGAGTTACCCCCGAGCACGTGGCCAATGCGGTCCTCTTCTTCGTCTCCCGCCAGACTCCGACTACCGGTGCTACCATACCCGTTGACGGTGGTCTCCCAGACGCGACGCCGCGATAAAAGTATTGTCGCGATATACCGCTTCGCCGGCGATTCTAATGCTTGGTTGAGAAACGACGAGTCGCTGGATAGTGTGTTTGCGCTCTGCTGCAAAAGTCCCAATAAGTTAGGGCAAACGTTCAAAAGCGGGTAAGAACTTAGCGCGTATGTGTACCGCGCATATTGCGTTTTTCGTTCTGATCGCTCAGGATGACGGTTGTTGCGTAGGATGAGTGGTGTGTGTCATGGTGACACTTTTCGCTCAGGACGACGGTAAGCCGTCCTTCTGTCATAATACGTCGTTCAGACCATAAAGCGTCCTTCTGGCATAATAGGTAATTCATAGCATGTCATTCTGAGCGCAGCGAATAATCTCAACGTGCGAGGAGACCATTCGCTTAACCTCGGGATAACGCGAGAGGCGAGTAAAATCTCGGGCTGGCGGGGAATCTTGCATAGGTATACATCGTGTTTTACGGTGAAGTCGTGGACGCCTGGAACGGTGCTAAGGAGGACGGTATGAAAACTTACAAATACCTGATAGTGGGCGGAGGAATGGCGGCACATGGAGCCGTCAGAGGAATCCGGGAGATCGACAAGGACGGTGAGATTGGGCTGATCGGCGAGGAATCGCATCCTCCATATAAGCGTCCATATCTTTCAAAAAAGCTGTGGCTAGGCAAGACCGAGGATAGTGTTTGGTTCGACACTGAACAAAGTGGCGTCTCGATGCACTTGGGTCGCAAGGCAATCGGCCTGGACCCGGCGTCCAAGCGCATCACGGACGATAAAGGAGACGAATACTCTTATCAGAGACTTCTTTTCGCGACTGGCGGAACCCCTCGGCGTCTCCTGTTCACGTCAGTGGAGATCATCTATCTCAGATTTCTTGACGACTACCGGAAGCTGCGCGAACTTACTCAAAGTGGTGACCGTTTTGCCGTAATTGGCGGCGGATTTATCGGTTCCGAGATAGCAGCAGCTCTTTCGATGAACAACAAGCAGGTATTTATGGTCTTCCCGGAGGATGCCATCAGCGACCGCATGTTCCCGCGCGATCTTGCCGAGTTCCTGAACGGTTACTATCGTGATCATGGGGTGGAAGTGTTTGCCGCAGATACGGTGATGGAGATCACACCAAGTGGTTCGGAGTACGTTATGAAAACGGGCAGCGGACGTGAGATTGCGGTTGATGGAATTGTTGCAGGGGTCGGCATCGACCCGAGCGTTGGGCTGGCTGAGTCTGCAGGGCTAACGGTGGAGAATGGGATCGTGGTAGATGAGATGTGCCGAACCGCCAATCCGGATGTTTGTGCGGCAGGTGACGTTGCGAACTTTTACAACCCTCTCCTGGGCAAGCGTGTTCGAGTGGAGCACGAGGACAATGCAATCACTCAAGGTGAGTACGCTGGCCGGACTATGGCTGGTCAAGGCGGGCCTTACCATTATCTGCCCTACTTCTACTCCGACCTATTTGATCTTGGCTATGAAGCCGTGGGTGAGTTGGACTCGCGCCTTCAGACATTTGCCGATTGGAAAGAGCCTTTCCGCGAGGGTGTGATTTACTACCTGAACCAGGGGCGAGTGCGGGGAGTATTGCTGTGGAACGTTTGGGACAAAGTGCCTGCTGCTCGGGAAGTCATAGCCGATAGCAGAACGTTTTCTCCGGAGGATCTCAAGGGACGGATCGCGTAGTTTCCCGCGGCTTACACTGCACAGTTCAACTTTAGGGGTTATAGCTGTCTCTTATACACATCT
>JAOAGX010000099.1 GCA_026415535.1 Armatimonadota bacterium
GCGTTATACATGCAGCAGACCTTGGAACAATAAGGGTAACCGTGCTCCTCGTCCCGGCTGCCGACGCAGGATATGAACACAATCGATTTCGGAGTCTTGCCGTCCGAGGGCCGCACGATTTTGCCATCGGTAGGGCCGGAAGCGTTCATGATCCGCTCGAACTGGACCGCCGAGATCACGTCAGGGTACTTGCCGTATCCCAGAGCCGCCATCGCGCTTTCGTCGCGCCAGACGTCGAATCCGGTCGCCACAATTATCGCGCCGAACTTCTCGGTCACCACCTGATCCTGCTGCTCGTAGTCGATCGCGTCAGCCGGACAAACCTTCTGGCAGACCCCGCACTTTCCGGTCGTGAAAAACCGGCAGTGTTCGCGGTCGATAACCGGCTTGTTCGGGACCGCCTGCGGGAACGGCCGATAGATCGCGCGGCGCGTGCCAGTACCCTCGTCGAACTCGCTCGGTATGCCCTTGACAGGACATTTCTCAAGGCACAGTCCACAGCCAGTGCACTTATTTTCGTCCACGCTTTTCGCGCGCCTGCGGATCGTCACGTCGAAGTTGCCAACGAACCCCTTGACTTCCTCGACCTCTGAGTAGGTCCAGATATCGATCAGCGGATGGCTAGCGCAGTCCACCATCTTGGGCGTGAGGATACAAGCGGCACAGTCAAGCGTAGGGAATGTCTTGTCATACTGAGCCATATGTCCGCCAATTGATGGAGTACGTTCGACAAGAACAACCGGGTATCCCGCATCGGCAATATCGAGCGCGGCCTGAATACCCGCCACCCCTCCGCCAATCACAAGGGCCCTTTTCGTAAGCCCCATGCTCGACCTGGACAAAGGCTCGTTTTTGGCAACCTTGGCCACAGCCATCCGGACGAGGTCTATTGCCTTCTCGGTGGTCTCAGGTGTGCGCTCATGGACCCACGAGCAGTGCTCGCGCAGGTTGGCCATTTCAACCATATAAGGGTTTAACCCCGCATTCGCTATGCACCGCTGAAACGTTGGCTCGTGAAGTCGAGGTGAGCAACTGGCCACCACAACCCGATCTAGCTTGTGCTCCCTGATAGCATCTAGGATCATGTTTTGCCCAGGCTCGGAGCACATGTACTTGTAGTCGGTCGCATAGACAACACCGGGCATCGATTTAGCCGCTTCCGCGACCTTTTCGACGTCCACCGTCTTCGCGATGTTCGACCCGCACCAGCAAACAAATACGCCGATTCTCATGGTTGGCTCTCAGTTGTTTAGTTTACATTTATCAGTATTAGGTATTAGAACCACCGTTGCTTCAGGAATCTTGCCCCTGAAACGACGCACGCGAAAGTGTTCGGAATAAGACCACCGACAAATCAAAGCTTAGTTCAGATTCAACTACCCACAAATCAGTTAGCAGAGCGAATTCTTTATCTCGGAGTGCCTTGGAAAGAGTTTCACCCTGGCCGAACACGCCAGGCGTTTTCTTAAACCTTCTAACTTACCAGCTCTCTTCCAACCGGTTTTCGAGTGTGAAACTCGGGCATTCCCGAACTATCCGCCATCTGCCGCAGCACCAACCGGCTCCGTTTCGACCGGAAGTTCGGTGATAGCGTCCAGGGCCGGGTTCACGTCGATCAGGTGACTCGCGAAGCACTTCTTAATTCCCGGAACCTCCATCGCAAGGCCCAGCAGTTCAGTGAAGAAGAACACCGGTATGGTCAGGTCTTGTCCACGCTGCTTGCCGGCCGCCGTTTGGCGCATTTCCAGATTGGTCATACATAGCGGACATACGGTGACTATGCAGTTCGCCCCATGGCTCTTTGCATTTGACACAATGTCGCCAACCAACTTGATCACGATCTCACTTTTTGAGATCCCGAAGCTTGCACCGCAACATTCATTTTTGAAATACCACTCGACCGGCTCCGCGCCTATTATACGCATGGCTTCGTCAAGGCTTTTCGGGTCCTCCGGATCGTCAAAACCAAGTATCCTAGGCGGTCTGAGCAACAGGCAGCCATAATAGCACGCCGGTTTGAGACCGTGCAGTTTCTTTGTGACCTTTTCGGCAACTCTCGCCAACACATCGGGCGATGTAAAAACCTCCAGCGCCGATTTGACGGTAACCTTGCCCGTATACGGCTTCGCCAGATGCGCGTTAATTTCATCTCGCAGAGCCGAGTCAGACCTGATCTCCGCCTCGGCGGACTTCATTCGATTGTAGCAAGCGGCGCACGGTGCAACTACGTCCAACCCCATGCTCTCCGCAATCCCAAGCGTACGTGCAGGCAACGCAACGCTGAGCTTGTGATCTAGCGCGTGTCCGGAAGTAGCTCCGCAACAGTTCCAATCGGGAATCTCAACCAGCTCAATCCCCAAAGCCTCGGCGACAAGCATGGTCGACTCACCAAATTCTTTTGCCGTCGATTCTAGGCTGCAGCCCGGAAAGTAGGCATATCTCATATGCACGACCTCAGAATTTATTAGCGAATGCCCAATAGATGATTGCAAGTCATTGAAGCTTCGCATGCCTTTTAGCAGTCACGCCCGCCTCACCCATTCTTTAGTCGCCGACCACAGCGCCATTGTGATCGGAACGTCGATTAGAAGAAGCATTGTAAAAAAGAGCCACGCAAGTATGCTCGGATATCGGCCCACCAACCAAGCAGCGGCCAGCACCTCCGCCCCAAACATCGCAACGCAAGCTACAACAAACGCTAGCACCACTATGGTTTTGTAGAAAAGCCTAGGCATCGGCAGATTTTTGATGCCCCATGGACACTTTTATCCCCACAGGCAGCATAGTCGTATCGCCGAACCCCCAAGCCCCAGTTTACGAAGTAATCCAAACCGCCATCTTCCCCGTCATTCTGAGTCCCATTCGTCATTCTGAGAGCAGCGAAGAATCTGCGCCAAAGCCCATTATCCTCTACGATGCCTCTTTTTTGCACCCTTGCCACTTTCGCGAGCGGGAAAAAGTTCTCGGACCTCCTTGCGTCCCTTGATGATTGATGGGAGGATCGCCAGCTTCCCTTTCAGGAACATTTGTATCCCCGCTAGAACATCCGAAAAGAAATCACGCGTGCGCATTTTGTAGCAGGCGGTCAGGCTTAGCTCATGGCATCTGCCGAATCGCTTGACGCCCTTTAGGAACTCATCGTGGAACTTGAGCACGTTTGGTTCCCTGGGCTTGATTCCGCGCTCGATCGCGATTTGCCGGCAAGCGTCCATTACCTTCGACAAAGCGGCGCCCTTCGGACAGCGAGTAGCGCAAGTCTCGCACCCGGCACACAGCCAGATAGCCGAGCTCGAAAGCGCCTCGTTTTCCAAACCAAGCTGCGCCATTCGCAAGATCTGGTTTGGCGCGATATCCATCGCAAACGCCACCGGACATCCGGCAGTACACTCGCCGCACTGATAACACTTGAGCACGCTCTCGCCGCTGATCTCCTCAATTCGGCGCTTGAAATCGCTTCCGACGGGAGAATCCATCACACTCATAGCACAGCAAACTTGGGTGGATTCGGAACTCAATTTGGCACCTCACCCCAACTCTCTCTTAAAGAGAGAGACAGCTTTGACCTCATCCTGACCATCTCTCAAAGAGATAGGAAAACAACGTCAGCCTAACCCCAGCCTCTACTTAAAGGAGAAAAGACTGCTTTGGCCAGGCCTTTTCGCTGAGGGATAGGGAGCACGCTAATTCTACCATGTACATACTAGCACCTGCAAGAAACGGCGGTCAAGCTCGTTTTGTGACACATGGCACAAAGCCTACAACGATCTGTCTTGCAGCAAGCCTTCCCATTCCACCCTCGCGAGGGATGGGCAGGAAAAGATCAGTAACACCTATACCCGCCGCCCCACTGGCAAAGAATAAAGATCCGTCCGACCCAGAGGCGCGAAAGCACAGACCAATGCCGAAGCAGGAAAACGAGGGTGGACCTATTTTACGAACACCATGACATATTCGTGCTTGAACACATAAAACCCGCCAGCTAGGGCTCGGTACCGCCAGAGGTTGTTACTCTTGCCTTTGGCAATCTCGTTTCCCTCGATGTTCTTCACTATGATTGATTTGGTCTTGAACCCAACCTCGTTCATCACCTGCATACACTTAAAGCCAAGTGGAACAAGCTCACCGTTCGAGTACTTGTCGCCAATTACAAGCGCGGCGAACCGATCTTTCTCTAGCGTTTCGTAGGCGTTTTGCGCGACCTTGGCAAACAGCATGAGAAACTCCTCGGTCGAACCGCTGTTGGATAGGTCGCCTTCCAGATCGCTGAACTTGATAATGTCCGCATAAGGGGGATGCAGAATCGAGAGCTGAGCAGCCCAGCATCCCATCTTAACCAGAGCGGAACGCACGGCCTCTTTTGCCTCGGCCGTTGTACTATCGCCCTGAATAAGTTTAACCTGGCTTACGAGTGCCTCGGCAGGAAGCTTGCTTCGAACGTATTCAACCAAGTCGGGCTTGAGCTCCACACCGATCAACCGGCGGTTCAAGTTAACAGCCTCTATAGCCGACGTGCCCGAGCCAAGGAACCAATCCACTACGATATCGTTTTCCTTTGTGTATCGGAGCATCATCTGCTCGGCGATTTGGGGGATGAAGTTGCCGTGGTAGTCTAGCTTGTGACCGTTGGTGTTCTTTCGTGATTTGAGTAACCAAAGGGAATCGGTGAGCACGTGATCGTAGTCTTTCCACCGAGCAAGGTCGATATCCGAGTACGGGAGCTTGTGGGGACGCCTTTTGCCTTCCACACCGAGATTGTATCAGTAGGGCTCGGCATGGTCAAGGAACGGCTAACTTAATCTGCCCGGCATCCTGTTGTCCCGCCAATAACGCATAAATAATACTGCGGCGCGTCCTGCAAATCGGGAACAGCTTACACCAGGCCAGCAGTACGACTGGCATAACCAATACTGACTCAGGCTGAACACCAACCCCTGCAGATTAGTGTTCGTGAGTTTGGGGTTGGGGCTGGTCTGATTGAGACCTAGCCCCGCCCCTTTCGTACCAGAGGAGTGTAGTGTCAGCGCCACTGCACGTGGCAACCTTCTTGTGGGATGGTCTCGAGTCCCAGACGGCTCGCCTCGGATTTGAGCGCGTCAAAGAACTCAGGCCAGTCCCATCCCCTGGACTTCGAGACTATGTCTGCCGCTTTGCCGACAAGGTGACGAGAAGTCATAGTCCAGGTTACGGGTTTGCGCCCCTTATGATGCGTGCGGCCGACACCGTATAGCCATTCCTGGCGCTGGCGTGATCGTGCAGCCTCAAAGATGATAGGATCGAATCCGCGTCCTCTCATCCGTTCGAGAAGTCGCTCCACCTTGCGGCGGAACGGCTCCCAGAGAGAGGAGATGTTCGTGCACCGTGCAGGTTCTTTGCTCATCTTCGCACCCTCTTCCACTGCTGGTAGACGTGCTCGACAAGCAGATTCGCTATCGACAGCGGCACGGGAAAACCGATTTCTTTGATCGTGAGCTTTTGCAAGTAGATCACGGCCTCCCTGCGCCGCGCCTCGTTCGAAAGCTCCGCGATGGAAGCGGCTCGCTCGATGGCGTCGGTGATTCGAGCGGATCCGATACGCTTGAGCCACTTACGGGCCCACGCGGGCAGCCGGTCCTTTCGAGACATCACAGCCGTCAGGAAACCCATCACCCCGATGGCCAATGATACCCAGTCGCTCAAAGGCACATGGTTGTGCTCCACTTAAACCTCCTTTAGAAGTCAAAAATAGACCCGGGACGATCGCGCATGCCTTCCTCTAACCTCATCATTAAAGAAATAAAAAAAACCGCTTCTCATACCAGAAGCAGGGTTGGGCAAGGTTGGTTCCGGGTGAAGTACTACGCAAGTATCGCGATCTTAATAACGGTAGTGTCCACGATCCGGTGGTTCGAAACCTTGAGGATCTCGTAGACACGTCCGTCGCGGGTAATGTTATCGCCTACTGAAATCTAGGCGTCGCCCTGTGTGACAAGCATAAGCCCGGGCCGGACAACCCCCATCTGCTCAACGTCGTCTAGGTAGGTGTTCATCGCACCGGGATTAAGCGCCTGAAACACGCCGCGGTAGGTGTTTGAACCTACCGTGAACTGCTCTCCGTGCTTGACGAACTTCTTCTTGATTCGATCAACAAGGATCACCTACCATACCTCCTCTTCGAGTGAGAACACAGTCTCGCCATTGGATGTAGTGGCAGGCGAATTCTCGGATATCATAGGCAGCACGCTCTTGAGATATGGCGCCAGACGAGTCGCGCCCTGTTGGACCAGCTCGATCCCTGTCTGGTTAGCCGACCCCATCGAAAGCCCGGCTACACCAAACTGCTCCGAAGCGCCTACTTCTCTTCTCAACTGCTCCAAGAACTCGCCCGCTATAATTTCAAGCATACCAAGCTTTAGAGTGGCTTGTAGTTTTTCATCCAATGTGGCAGCAAGGTACGGATCGGCGATTGAGTACTCAAGTGCCGGCTGCATCTCGGCAATCAAAGCGGAGATCGAGCTGTCGTAGTCGGAAGTGGTTATCATTGCCTTGCGCTTCACATCTGCGGTGGTGATTGTGATGGCCACGGATTGTCTCCTCTCCAAAGTCGAACGGCCATGCTTCGGAGCAAAAGCCGGTCCTGAAGCATAGCCTTAAGAAGGAGGACCTGGCAAGCCACCCGGTCCTCCCACCATTCAACTTTTAACCTTCTCCTAACTCACCCGGCTCCCATACGCCATCTGCCACAGGCCGTAGCCGACGTTGTAACGAGCGCGCACGCCATAAATGTACTGATCGCGCATAAACCCGCTCTCGGAATCGGCTTCCAAAGCAGCAAACTCGACCGGGGTCCGCAACTGTAAAAGTACCGGCTTCACTACGCCTTTAGTTGACAACACAAACCAGTCGTTCGGATCAGTCAGATAAGGAGAGACGATCAAGTCCAGTTTGCCCCTGAGTACATTCGACGCTAGCTTTGTATTCGAGACCTCTTCCTCCGGCCAATATGTGGATTCGAGAAGCTCCATCGCAGTCCACTGCAGGTCCGGCGGTACGACAAGAATGTCCGGCACGACTCCCAGCAACTTGCCGCGGTCGTCCTTGAACTTCATCATTGCCGTGATTGCGGCCTGCAAAGCCGTAGCGTCGAGCGCCGACGAACCTTTGTTCGACTGCGTGCCTGACTCACCCTCTGAGTGATCGGTCTCGAAGAAATACTGTCCGTCGTAACAGGTTGTTGTGAACCCGTTCTTGAGCAGTGTGAAGACCAGCTCGTCCATGTGCCGCTTGACTTCTCGCGCGAGCGACTGGACGCGCAGCTTGATCTGACCGTATTTGTCGTCCTCGATAGCAGAGCGCTCGACCGCAATGGAGGACTCCCAAGTCTTATTCTTGATCGTGTAACTGTGCTCCAACAAACCCAAAGGCATCCTCTCGTCCGTGAACTCCCGTACGCGCGGCACAGCACCCAGCCACGGGTAGACTTCCTCGTCGGATTCCGAAGTCACTATAGTTGCAATGCGCTCGTAGTCGCCGACTGTGGCGTCGAGCGCTTCAAAGAAGACAGTTCGAAGTCCGTCCTCAAGCAAGTTGGGTACGTCTGATTTGG
>JAOAGX010000100.1 GCA_026415535.1 Armatimonadota bacterium
CCAACCGAACCGCACTTCATCGCAACAGGACGAGGCGCAGAACCAGAAGAAACCTTAGTCACCGTCGCCTCCTCAATCACACGCTCAGAAGGATAACCGTTGATCATCCTCGTCCTGATCGTGCCGGTTACGTTTACCACGTCTCCAGGCACCAAGTTGTAATCCGTTATTGCAACCCGTAATCCGGAAGTTCGATTCGGGTCTGCAATGTATATGCACCCCTCGGAGGAGGTAAAGTTTGCTGTGACTACCCTGGAGTAAATGTCCACAATCCAGTTGTTGGGCATCTGTTTTACAGATGAGCACGTGTTCGGCGCAGGCTTGGCAGACGCATACGCGGCAGCTGAGTAATGACCGTCAGCATCGTGCGCGAATGCCGCATAGTAATACGTCCGACCGTTGACCAAACCAGTATGCTCGAAACCGTCTGTCGAACCAGGCGATGCGGCACGGTCACAGAGACGAACACCGTCGGTCGGACTTGTAGGATACCCGGTTTCCTTATACTGTACGACCGTGCCGGTGAAATTGGCGCTTGTTGGATTCGTCCACGCTAGTCGGTTAATACCGTCGGATGGCGTGGCGCGGAACAAGGTGACCGGACCGGGAGGGAATGCGGTGATCGTAATATCCAGCGCGGTGGTTTGATTTTCAAGAACCTGAACGTTCGGAACAGTCTGACCGGTGTAATAAAGCTTGCTCGCAGATACGGTGTAGGTTCCAACGGGGAGATTTATTGAGTAGTTTCCTCCCGTGCCTGATCTGGCCTCGTAAGAGCCCGCCGTCACGGTTGCGTCGGGGATACCGTTTCCAAACTGATCGAGCACCCTGCCGGCTATCGTGCCCGAAGGACCTGCCGGCGGCAAATTGTGCTTGGTGTACCACGTGTTGAAAACTCCTGTACCTCCAGCCCCGTTCGAGTTTTCCTCCCAAATAACCGTCAACACACCAGCACCGTAGCCTATGTCTGGGAAAAGCGAGTTGGAATTGGGTGTGTTTGAGATGTTCACCCAAGGACTCCACGAACCAGACGAGTTAGTCGTATACCAGATCTCGCCAACGCCGTATTGGCTGTTGTCGGCCACCACGTGGCAGAAGCCCTGATCGTCAACCGCTATCTTAGGCCTGATCAAATAGGATACGCCGCCCGGCAGGGCCACCGGTGCTGTCCACGTCGAACCGTTCCACTTCTGGTACCAGTTCTGGTCCTCAGCGTTGTAGACAACGTGGACTTGATTACCCGGCCCGACCGCAATACCGGGTGTTGAAGGACCAGTCGCCTTTGTCGAAATCTCCTGCCTTGCTTGCCAAACGCCTCCTACCCGACGTCTCGCATTGATGCGGTAGTCACCGGTGATACGTTCAGCCCAAACTACCGTTACATCGCCATTGGAAGATATCGCCACGTTGGAGTTAACCGATCCGTAGACGGGACCACCAACAGTGTTGGATATGTTCAGAGCCGAGCCGAAACCGCTCCCAGTCCACTCCGAGAAGAAGACATCGTAGTTATCTTCGGCATAAAGAGCCTCATCCCAAGCCACTACGGGACCTACCGTGCCCCTTGCAGCTATCGAAGGTCTGAGCGACTTAATAGCGGTATTGCTGGCGTTGTAAATCGGCCCCCACGCGCCGCTGAACCGGCGATACCATATCTCGAAGTTCGAGCCGGACTGATCGCTCACCCAGGCAACGTGCGCGTCGGAGCCGTTTACCGCAACCACCGGCCAGTAGCAATTGATCGAACCTCCCTGCGATATCTGAACTGGCGAAGAAAACGACCCACCGACGTTATTTGTGTACCATATCTGGAAGGTCGTGCCTCCTACGCGCTCCCGCCAAACTACGTGCGCCTTGCCATTCGCATCTGAGGCCATCCGAGGATCTAGACTGTCCTGTGAGGTCATAGCTACAGGCGCGGCAGGCGTCCAGCACCATAAGGGTTGAGCCAAACAAAGAGCGCCTACAGACAATAAAAGTCCCAGCCAGAATCGCTTCACCTTAGTATCACCACCTCGGTGTTGTCTCGAACTCGAACTTGACGACGATTAGCAGTCCACCCAACGGGTACCGAACCTTCGACGACGCCAACTACCGTAACAAAATTGCCAGCAACCGCACTACTCGGCGCAGGGCACACCACACAAACACCCATCCTCCCGTCAATATCCGGGATTAGACTGCCGTCGTCAACCCATATACAGTTGGAATTGCCCTGGTGACCTTGCCGGCGATCTTGACCAGTAGCCCCATAGTGTTAGTTCCCACGCCAGGCTTGCCATTCGCGTCCACTACTCCAGGCACATAAGGCGGCACAGCCGCACCGCCAACTGCAAGACAACCCATCGCAACCGGTTTTAGCGGGATTCCGCCCGATACACGTGTTATCGAAGTTGCGTTCAACTGTCTTTCCGAGGCAACGCCGCTGACAAATCGGGTGGACATCGAGCCGCTTATGTTGACCACATCGCCGATCGTAAGGCCAGCACTCGAACCTACGACGCGTAATCCCGAAGTACGATTCGGCTCCTCTACGTAAAAGCAACCGTCGGCCGAAAAGATCGCCGTAACTCGTTTCGCAATCAGTTCAAGCGAACTTCCGTCTGGAAGTCTCTTTGCATAGGCGCAGGTCACCACACGAGGAGTCGCGGAAACATACGTCGGAGCTGAGAAGTTGCCGCAGTCGTCGTGAGCAAACGCTGCGTAATAGTGCGTAACACCGTTGACGAGTCCGGAATGTGTAAACTGGTCGGAAGAGCCAGGCGGAGCGCTGCGGTCACATACCAAGGCCCCGTCAGCCGGACCGGATGGGTACCCAGTAGTCTTGAAACGTATCATAGTGCCGGAGAAGTTCGAACCCGACGGGTTGATCCAAGAAAGCCTAACTTGGCTGTCTAGCGCAACTGCCGAAAGTGACTGAACAGGTCCCGGCGCACCGCACGTGCCGCGAACGGAATAGTAAATATTTGCTGGCACGCTCGTCTTGCGCTCCTCCCAAACAGCAACAGGCGGCCTGTTTGTGCTCAGAGCAACCGCGCCATAGTCAACCTTGCTGGTGTTCGCACCTGCGGAAACCAACTCCGGCGCAGAGAACGAATTGTAGTCATAAGTGCGATAGTAAAGCTCCTGCGTGCTACCCTGAGCATACAAATAGCAAAGCACATTGCGCGAGTCGAACGCACCGTCTTGAAACCATTCGCTCCCCCAGTTTTGCGGAGCTGTCCAGGAGGTCCCGTTCCATCTACGATAGCCCTGCACATTGCTACTGCCACCGAATTTGTCAATCCAGAATACGTTTGGATAGTCGTTGCGGTCGAGAACTATTCTGGGGCTCTTGCCATAGATCTGAGTGGAGATCATAAACCATTGATCGGAAGGCAACCACGCATTGGGGTCACCAAGGTTGGTGTTTTTCGTGTACCAAACTTGAAAAGTCGTATCGTCAATCGAGTCGTCGTGCCAAACAATATGAACCGTGTTACCGAATCGGTCCACGGCCAGATCTGGAGACACCGAACCGTAAGCATGAGCAGTCGGATTTGAGGAAACGTTTTTACGAGGCTGCCAAACACCAGCCTGTCTCTTGCGATATATTATGTCGGCCGCACCGCCAACCATGTTTCCCTGTGACCAGACAACGTGCACATTGTTAAACCTATCGACGGCTACGCACGGGCGCGTGCAGGAATCTCGATCGCTACCGGTGCCGGGGCTCAGCATTGTCGGACCGGACCATGTCGAGCCATTGTATTCCCAGTAGTAAACGGTGTAAGGGGTATTGGTTGTGCCGTCTACTCTGTAAATGCCGACAATGTGCACGCGATTATCTGAGCCGACTGCTATGTCACATTCGGGCTCCTTGTAGTTAGGACCAGGAAGATCGTAAGGCGAGGACCAGGAGAGGCCGTTCCAAACGCGGTAGACAAGGTTGAGTTGCCCGCCGGAAGCCTGAACTGGGTAGACGCAATGAATGCGGCCGTCCGGACCTGTGGCCAATGCGGGCCGCGACGCCCCTGCCGCCCCCGGTGTAAGATTGGTCTCAACAGTCCAGGCCAGAACGCCTCCAGCGGCGAGGAAAACCATTATTAAGGCCGCGGGCACCAAGGCCTGTTTCTTCAACTTTATCCCCCCACAAGCACATTATCCCACATACGAATATCTGTCAAGGGGCGAGCGTAGATGAGTCAGTTCAGTTTCGCGAGTGCAGATTTTTGTCACGATCTCCCATATTATCAACCACATCACCCCGAGCACTCCGACACCTGCCATCCCTCATCCCGAAGCAAAAAGCGTTATTCCTAACGAAGTGTTGTTCCTAACGAAAAGCACTATCCCAAGAAAAAGTCCCACCCCGACCGAAACGTTTCATCCTAAGCGAAAACCGTCGTCCCGGAATAAAAACGCCATACTGAAACAAAACCGTCATCCTGAGCGAAAGGCGTCACCCTAAAGAAAACCGTCACCCTGAGCTAAAGGGGTCATCCTAAAGAAAACCGTCATCCTGAGCGAAGCGAAGGATCTCGACACAACGTCCTGGTCCACCTAACGCACGAGATTCTTCGCTTTGCTCAGAATGACATGTTATGGCTAGAATGACTTTTATGGTTGGAATGACGTAATTATGGTCAGAATGACGTGTTATGGTAGGAACGATGCAATTACGTCCAGAACGACCTGTTATGGTAGGAACGGTGCAATTACGTTCAGAACGACGTGTTATGCTCAGAATGACATTTTACGGTCAGAATGACGGTTTAAAGGTCAGAACGACGTTTTGTGATCGGAACAACGTGTTACGAATGGAACGGATGTAAAGACGAATAAGAAAACGACGCAGAGATTCTTCGCTTCGCTCAGAATGACGATGATGCTGGACCTATTCGCTTCGCTCAGAATGACGGTCTACGTTCAGAATGACGTTTTATGCCCGAATGGCGTGTTATGTTTCGAATCGGAATGACGTGTTATGCTCAGAATGACAAAAAAGGCTTGAGAGCGCCGTCAACCAGAGCATTCGGGCTCAGCAACACACAGTTTCAGGCATCTGGATTACACAGCACTCCCAAGCATCAGATGATCTGGTGCAGCATCCGTTTTCAGTTGGGCAAGATTTGTGACTGTGATGGCTCTCAAAACCATCAGATGATCCGGAGTAATATCATCCGAACTTACTAAACAATCAGTTCAGGCCAGCGCACGAATCCTTCCTGACCTATGTCGGCATGTAGCATCCCCTGAAATTAAACAATCAGTCCAAGGTTGCTAATTGCGCTGAACTGCTCCGTTACACCGCAGCCACGGCCTCTGCCTTCTGGAACGTAATTCGACCTTCTGCGTCAGCATCTACCAGTATGCGATCGCCCTCCTTAAATTCACCCTCCAATAACTTAATAGCAAGTTTATCCTGAATTTCGCGTTGGATGGTGCGCCTCAACGGACGCGCCCCGTAGTTGGGATCGAAGCCCTCACGAGCCAATACCGATTTCGCAGCCGGAGTAACCTCGATTGACAGGTGTTTCTCCGCCAAGCGTTTGTTGAGCTGAGCAAGCTGGATATCCACGATCCGCATTATGTCTTCTTCCGACAGCGAGTTAAACACGATGATCTCGTCGATCCGGTTCAGGAACTCAGGTCGGAATTGAGCCTTAAGTGCATCCATGACGAGCCGGCGAGTTTCGGCGTCGTGTGCTGCACGTTCGGCTTCGCGATCCTGGCCATTGACACGGAAGCCTATCGTCTGGCGCTCACGGATCGTCTCGGAGCCCACGTTGGAGGTCATAATTACGACCGTGTTCTTGAAATCGACCGTGCGGCCATGGCCGTCAGTGAGGCGGCCGTCCTCAAGTATTTGCAAGAGAGCGTTGAAGACCTCCGGGTGCGCCTTCTCGATCTCGTCGAAAAGTATCACGCTGTATGGCCTTCGGCGGACGGCCTCTGTGAGCTGACCACCCTCCTCATAGCCTACGTATCCAGGCGGCGCACCAATGAGCCTAGCGACCGTGTGTTTCTCCATATACTCGCTCATGTCGATACGCACCATCGCGCGCTCGTCATCAAACAGAAACTCAGCAAGCGCCCGGGCAAGCTCCGTCTTGCCAACACCAGTCGGACCCAAGAAAATGAAGCTGCCTATAGGACGATTCGGATCCTGCAGACCCGCTCTTGCACGGCGAACAGCGTTCGACACGGCCACGATTGCGTGATTCTGACCGACCACGCGCTCCTCCAAGCGGCTCTCCATATGGATGAGCTTCTCGATTTCGCCCTCCATCAACCGCGTGACAGGAATGCCGGTCCACTTGGCCACGACCTCCGCCACGTCCTCTTCATCTACTTCTTCCTTGAGCATTTTCTGAGTCTTCTGAAGCTCGGCAAGTCTGGCGTCTTGTTGAGCGAGTTCTCGCTCCAACTGTGGAATTACCCCATGTCTGAGTTCGGCAGCCTTCGCCAGATCACCCGCTCGCTCGGCGTTGACCTCGTCTTGTTTGGCCTGTTCGATGCGAGTCTTGATCTCGCGGATGCGCAAGATGGCCTCTTTCTCGCTCTGCCAATGAGCCTTCATCTCAGCCAGACGCTCCTTGAGATCAGCAACGTCCTTTTCGAGCTTTTCGAGATTCTTCTTGGAAGCGGCGTCCGTTTCTTTTTTGAGAGCCTCGCGCTCTATTTCGAGCTGGCGAATGCGGCGCTCAACCTCGTCAATTTCGGTCGGCATCGAGTCGATTTCGATCCGCAGACGCGACGCAGCCTCGTCAATAAGATCGATGGCCTTGTCCGGAAGGAACCTGTCCGAAATGTATCGGTCCGACAAGACTGCCGCAGCAACTAACGCGCTGTCCTTGATCCGAACACCGTGGTGGTTTTCATAACGTTCTTTAAGGCCGCGCAGAATGGCAATAGTGTCCTCTACTGATGGCGGGTTTACCATAACCGGCTGGAATCGCCGCTCCAAAGCCGCGTCTTTTTCGACGTGCTTGCGATATTCGTCGAGCGTGGTCGCACCGACGCACTTAAGTTCGCCACGCGCCAGCATCGGCTTCAAAAGGTTAGCAGCGTCAACCGCTCCTTCAGCCGCGCCCGCGCCGACAATGGTATGAAGCTCGTCGATAAAGAGTATTATCTCGCCCTCGGCTTCTTTGATCTCCTTCAGAACGGCTTTTAGACGATCCTCGAACTCTCCGCGGTATTTCGTGCCGGCAATTAGGCCGCCTAGATCGAGCGCGACCACTCGCTTGTTCTTAAGCGATTCCGGAACGTCGCCGGAGACAATCCGCTGTGCAAGGCCCTCGACGATGGCAGTCTTACCCACACCCGGTTCACCTATCAAAACCGGGTTGTTCTTTGTGCGACGAGATAGAACTTGGATTACACGGCGGATTTCTTCGTCTCGGCCGATGACAGGATCAAGTTTGCCCTTGCGAGCCTCATCAGT
>JAOAGX010000101.1 GCA_026415535.1 Armatimonadota bacterium
GTGCGGTGGCGATTGCGATCATTGAGTAGACTACCAGCATTTCAGCCATCGAAAGCGCCCAGCTAGGTCGTAAACGCTTGACAATGGTGTTCAAAGCAGCCACCACTGCCAGTATGAAGATCGTGTTAACGAAGAGCGATATTACTGTGGGGTAGGGGCCTTCGCGTACCTTCTCCATCATGAGGACCCACGCGTTGTTAACCGGAACTAGCGTCAGGCCAATTAGGAAAGCTCGTAGACGAAGTAATGAGGGCTCGGGTCCTTGACGAAGTTGTTTTGCGGGGGTTTTGCTCATGCTTATGCGACCTTGAAAGAGAACTGCGTGTGGTTTCTTACACTTCCGTGTTACGCATTCTTCGCCGACTGCGTCATTTCCTGTCACGAAGAAGTAGTTTCAGCAAGCTGAGGCTGTTGGAATTAGGAAACAAACTCAGCGTGCTGATTCAACGTTTTTCAACTATATGAGCGCGGCGTTTTAGCGCCGCTTATGCGAATGCTCAACTAAAGTTGCGCATTCCATAATCGCCAATAGCCATATTGAGCCAGATTATCACCTGATTCGGCGTGCCATCCTAAGTATATATGTCATCCTAGATCTTTGTGTCGTCCTATTTTCAGAAGTCGTTGGACTGCTGGGCTGAAATCCTGTCAGGTGTCGTCCTGATCTTGCGTATCGTCTTAGGTCTGCTTGTCGTCATAGGTCTGCGTGTCATCCTGAGTCTTTGTCCCATCCTGATCCTGTGTATCGCCCCAGGTATTTGCGTTATCCTGGTTCTGCGTTTCGTCCTAGGTATTCGTGCCATTCTAAGTCAGCACGCCACCCTAAGTCTGCTCGCCATCCTAAGTCAGCACGCCACCCTAAGTATGATCGCCATCCTAAGTCTGCCCATCATCCTGAGTCTGTCCATCATCCTAGGTCCGCCCGTCATCCTGAGCGAAGCGAAGGATCTATAAGTGGCAGATGCTTCGGAGGATTCTTCGCTGCGCCCAGAATGACGAGCTTCTGGACTAGGACAAGAGACTAGCGGACGCGTCATCCTAAGCATAGCAAAGGATCTCATTACGACTTCGAGATTCTTTTCTACGGCCAGAATAACGGACCTTACTTACCCCACATCCGATACATCAAGTCTGCCATCGTTAGCAGGTCGTAGAGGTTGTGCCGAAGAATGAGGCGAATCTTAGACACGTCCCCCATGCGCACGAACTCGTGATAGGCCTGAGGGATTTCGGCTGAAGGAATATCCTCGTCGCGATGGCGGCCGCAAACCATCTGTTCAAGCGTATGGAATTTGCAATTCGGCAAATCGGATCTGTAGCATCGCCTAGCTTCGTGGAGCATGTCCAGATGCGACTTTGGCTTCTGCAGGCGCACGCCGGTCACTATGGCACGGCTTTCTATGAACGGAATGTCGAACGACTTGCCGTTGAAAGTTACAAGCATGCCTGTTTGTGCGAGACGCTCAGACACAGCCGCTATTATGCTGCGCTCCTCCGAATACTCTCGCGCAAAGTACTGTATGAAGCGGAAGCTGTCTTCTACACACTCCATCGTTCCAATCAAGAACAGAGGAGTACAACCGCCAAGACCGGTCGTTTCTATATCAAGGAACAAGATCTCATTCGGATGTATCTTTTTTGCACCTCGAACATCTGCGAGCCTAGTCGCGGCTTTTCCACCCGGATAGCCGATAAGCGAGACAAATCTCCGGTAGATGTATACTGAATCGGCCTCAAATTCCGTGGCAGGTAGTTCTATGTGTAGGTATGGGAAATCGAGGTATGCATTAGTGCCAAAGTTATTCTCCTCGCCTTCCGGTGGGGCCAACGAGCTAAGGTGCCTACCAAGTTTATCGTCAAGCATGACTTTTGTTAGCTCTCTTCGTGTGATTCTCCGGTCTCCAAGTATCTTTCGTAGATCGCAAGTTGGCGGCCCACGTAGATGGCATGGTTTATATCCGATATGGCACAGTCGCGAGCAATTTCGTGTTGGATGCGTTCAGCCTTTTTGGAACGGTACTCGCGAAGTTGGATACCTTCGTTGGACATGTGGTGGGCAACAATTTCTCTGGTCTCATCATCAATTGAGATTACGAAGTATCCGTTCGGGTCTATATCTATCGATAAAGTCTTCGACTCGGCGACTCGTCTGGCGAATTCGTACCTTGCCGGATCAATGCTGATTGAGTGACTGATCACCGTAAGAGGTCCCATTTCGATTCCGGTTTCGTTTGCTACGATTTCCTGAACTTTTATTAGGCCGTATACGTTCTTGAGCCAGGCGTCGAGTGCGTTATGAGTACGGTAGGTGGCAGTGAGGGTCAACTTGGCGTCGAACACTCGGAAGAAAAGCGAAACAAGGCAGGGAGCATCCTCTGCGTCTATATCGGATCGGCTGTCCCAGAGTGCAAGATAGCAATCACGGTCTTCCGGATTTTCTCTGAGCCTTGTTGCAAATCGAGAAAGCGCGTCGAAACCAAAGTACTCACGTATTCGGCTTCCGTAGGTGTAAGATTGGTCCGGCGGAAGATCTGGATTGAGCATATCCTGTTGGTACTGTATAAGCTCATCGATTGCAAAGTTGTACTTGCTTAGACTACCTGGGTCGTCAGGTCGAGGGTCTAGTATAACGACCTTGACGTTCTGTAGTTCTTGTCGGTCTCCCTTGCGTAGGTGGGCGAGATGTCCGAACCGAACTAATCGGAAAACAAGCTCGCGCCACGCATCGAGAGGGGATTCCTTGACTATGCAATGACTACGCGGCTCGCTCGGGAATCGCGAAATGTGTACTTCGGGCAATGGGATCTCAATGCGTTTGCTCGAGATCGGTGGCTCAGGATCAAATGACTGTATAAATTTGTATAACTCAAAGCGCGATTTCTTGTCTCGCAACTCTCCGAATCGGAATAGTCGAGGTTTCTCGGCGAACTTCTCAGGCGTAACTAGATCATCGATGATATGGGTTGTTCCTCTGATTCTTGTAACGCGCTCGCCGATAATTTCGGCCTCTTCGAGACCGTTATCGAAGAAAGCCGCGAGGTCGTTTGCGGAACCCGAACGGTCTGCTCCGCAGATTATAAGGTCTCGAATCTGAGGGTTATAGAGCAGATTACGAAGCAGATGCGGGATGCCGTTTCCATATAAGTTGCCGATCACGGCGATCTTGGATGTGTGGGGGTCTAGGTCAGTGCCGAGCTCAGCAAGAGTATCGTGTACGAAGTCAATCTTGCTCCAGAGAGTAATAATTCCAAGTCTGCCGCGCGGGTTTACGATGCGCAGCTTGTGTCCAAAGTGGAGGGGAACAAAGACAAGTTCCCCACTTGGTTCGGTACTTTTGTTGGTGCATTCGAGTTTATCAAACGGCCGGTTGAAGCTAGCGTTTTCCGGCATTCGTGAAGCGCCCCCTTGGGCCACCGACGTTCTGAAACGCCGTGTTGAAGTCTCGATAGAGCGTTTTGTAGTTGGGGATCCGGTGCCACTTCTTGATGTAGCCTTCCGGCAGGTCCTGAACGATCTCTACATCGTTCCAACCGTTTACCAATGGAAATGCGTAGTAAGGATACTCTGGCGGCACGTTGCGAACGTAAACGACCTGTATCGGCGATCGCTCCATGCGCGCCAGGTAGACCCGATGCATACCGTCATTTAGTATCTTAACCACGCTACCATCGGCTTCAGCAGACTCCTCGACCACCGGTGGCAGCACGTCGATAGGATCATCGTACCCTCGAAGCCAAATTGTGACGTAGCCGTCGAGTTTGAACAGATCGACTTTATGTTCTCGCAGAGCCCAGCGTAGGTCGCGAACCTTGAGAATTTCTTGCGTTAGGACGTACCTTTGCGCGGGAGCGATCTCGTCGGTATGCAATACGACCAGCTCTATAGCTGAGTTTTTGTATAACTTGACCTCGGGACTCGTAAGCATGCCTACGTTGCGAATGTTCGAGATCAATTCATCGACTCGATGGTGTTCAACACGCTCGATTTCCATTTCTATGCTCCGCTGGCTTTGGCGCTAAGTTTTCCTTGTTGAAGTATGTCAACTTGTGCGACTTGATCTATACTTTGAACAGTTACGGTAGGTGGGGGCAACTGACTGTTCAGAATCCGCACAATTGATTCGGATTCACGATCTGGCCGGCACAAAACCCATATGGCATGCATTCCGAGCCGTAGGGCTGGCAAGATATCGTGCTCATAGGTGTCTCCGACCATTACGGTTTCGGGCGGCTCGACTCCCAAGTCGTCCAGAACTCGCAAAAAGTTAGCCGGATCAGGTTTTCGCCAGCCGGTCTGGAAACTTGTGACGATTGCCTCAGCGGCATTGATCACGCAAGGAATTGCTCTTTCGACGCTTCGATAGTATGGTGTCCAGATATCGGAGAGTAGTCCGATCTTAAGTCCGCGAGCCTTTAGGGTAAGCACCGTCTCCGTCGCGCCTTCGATTTCCTGGGCTGCACGATGCTGGGCTTTCCAAAGCTCAGTAATTCTTTCCGCAACGTCCTTCGCAAGTGGTCCGAAATGCGATCGTAGTAAATTACAAACTTCCTCGGCTGTCTCGAGTGGAGTAGTCATTATGAGCGATGCTACCTCGGCGGAGGTTACATTGTCGACCAAACTTGCGATTACCTTGTTCGGCGCGATTGGCGGACCGGTGACCAGTGTGGCCCCGATATCGAACACAACCGCCTTCACATCACACATTTGGCCACTCCACGACCTCTACGCCGCACTTTCTGAGAAGCTCGATCCCGTCCGAAGTGCCTTTGTAGTCGCGTCTAACTACCACGCGTTCGATCCCGCTCGACAGAATCAGTTTTGCGCAGGTAATGCATACGTCGGCGTTGACGTACAACGTGGCTCCACCGACAGCCAACCCGCGCTTGGCGCACTGGCAAATGGCGTTCTGCTCAGCGTGGACGCAAACTTTGTATTCCTCGGTACCTGCAATATCCTTCAAACAGCGGCCCGTGTCGCAGCAGTGTTCATGGCCGCTTGGGACGCCGTTATAGCCATGCGATAAAATGCGGTGGTCGCAGGTAATAACCGCCCCGACCTTCTTGCGCAAACAAGTCGATCGTTTGGCGATTGTGTCAACCACCTCCATGTAGACTTCGTCAAAAGAGGGTCTGCTGGCCATATGGGACCTCCGGGGAGATCGCTAGCCTATTCTACCAGGTGGTGAGCTGATGAGGCAACGATAGAACCAAAGGTTATTGCGATAGAACGCAAACTCAGCGTCTTTAGCGATTCGACACTCCTCTAACAGGTGAATAATTGCCGAAGACGAGTTTGTCTCAATAATCCGAGAGCCGATGCCTATGTGCCGAGATTCGGTCTACCCTAGCAAGTTCACTTCTCAGTGTACCACGACCAGCCTATGCTTACAATACTTGCGTTAATTCCCAAGTTGGGCATCTTGATACCGGCATTTGAATTGTGCGAGAACTTATACTCAATTGTGATCGCGCTACTGGGGCCGACTGAGTGCTGGACCGCGACGCCCAACTGCTCTGTGAAGTTTATTCTCGTACTTTGGGACGTAAGTCTTTGCTCAAACTCGGTCAAGCCGATGTTAAGGTCTAATGCAACAGCAGTGCTTCCCCTGATCGACGCATAATAGCGCAAGCACCCTGTAGCAGACCAGCCAGCGTTCTGTGGTTTGTTACTCTGCCGCGCTGCTGCGATTTCTACTGCAAATTCCAGGCGGGGTGAGGAAAAGCGTCCGACTCTAATTTTAAACTGGTCGAATCTGGCGCGGTCTTTGGCGAGAGAAGGGATCTTGTGAGTCGCACCATACGCGGCTCCCACGCCTAGCTCAATTTGTCCGGGTTTGAACGAGTCGAATCTTAGCCGCTCGGCGCGGGCCAACGATATTGGTCCCAAGAACAAGGTCAATAAGGCGGCAATCGCACGTCTCTTCATTAAAGTTTTCTCGCAAAGTTGTTAGTGGTAAGCCTGGCACTTGGAAATGATAGATCTCCTCACAGAGTCCGTCAAGTAGCATTATCTTCGTTGACGCTCTTCTAGCCATCCGATATAATGCAGTCGGTGACAAATGCTCACACCGCCATACGCCATTCTACCTGATACTCCCGTTAAAACCGAGAAAGAGGCGCGCATAGAAAGGCTCTTCTCCTCCATAGCGCACAGGTACGATCTGATCAACTCGGTTTTGAGCATTTCTCGGCACAAGGCTTGGCGGCGATTTGCCGTTGCCAAGTCTGGAATAGGTCCTGGCGGACGCGCGGTTGATGTATGTTGCGGCACGGGAGATTTCGCGTTTGAGCTTGCTCGGGTTGTAGGACCTACTGGGGCGGTGGTGGCTGTTGATTTTTCAGATTCCATGCTAGATGTGGCTCGTGACAAGGCGGAACGTCTGGGGCTTGCTCAGGTAGAGTTTCTTCGTGCGAATGCCTGCGATCTGCCTTTTGGGGACGGCGAATTCGACTGTGCAACCGTTGGTTTCGGCTTGCGCAATGTGGACTGCGTTGATACTGCGATTCGCGAGATGGCCCGCGTTACGCGGTCTGGCGGCAAGGTCGTTAGTCTCGAGATAGTGGGTATACGCTCGTCAATTGCGGTGCCGATATGGCGGCTATTCTTTGATGTTATTGCGCCACTGGCAGCGTGTGTTCTTCGTGGTCGACGAGAGGCGTATGAATACTTATCTCGCTCGGTTAGGGAATTTATTTCTGCAAGTGAGTTGACCACGCGATTTACCAAGTGCGGCCTTGCCGAGGTCTCGTGCTACAATTTGGCTCTTGGAGCCGTATGCGTTCACGTAGGTACAAAGACATAGCATGCTTACAAGTGAGTAGAAGCTTTACGTTCGACGATCCTGCTGTGATAAATAACGTGATCAATAAAACGTGATCAATAAAATTGAAGGGTTGTTGCAATGAAACATGCTTATTTGCAACAACCGAAGCGGAGTACTTTTTCGATGTCTGCTCATGCAATACGCTCTAATTCCAGTCAGGGGGCTGTTTACCCCGAATGGGCTGCTCCTATTGCAAAAAGGCTGGACGAGGTTCGGCATATAATCGAGTCGGTCACGTTTTCAACGATCGACGTAGTTTCCCAGATTAGCTCGCACGCGTTCTCTGCGGGAGGGAAGTGCATCCGACCCGCGCTTGTAATTCTTTCGGCTGGTGCGTGCGGCGCAGGGACCGATATGCCGGCGGTGGTCAAGATTGCGGCGGTCGTAGAGCTATTGCACACCGCATCTCTGTTGCACGATGACGTTGTGGACTCGGCTGACGTGCGCAGGGGTGTTTCCACGACCAATTCCATATGGGGCAATACCTTGAGCGTTCTTGCCGGCGACTTTCTGTTATCTAAGGCTTTCTCGCTGCTTGTTGACGGCGCATGCCCGAGTG
>JAOAGX010000009.1:0-11708 GCA_026415535.1 Armatimonadota bacterium
GGCTTAGTCATGCCTACTGGCGCAAATTTAGCTCGCACATTAAGGTCACAATTGCCCGGTTTTTTTAGATGTACTTCTCTGTCTCCTGCTACGGTTCTAAGCTCGCCAGTAAAACTGACCAGATTTCCCGTTGTTAGTTCTTCAGGGAGATCGACCGAGTTCAAAACTCTTATTCCTGCGCTCCGATCTGCCTCTTCGATGTAAAGATATGAATATGGGTTAAACAGACTCACGCATTTACGATTGATACATACAATTGTTTTATCTGGAAGACGTTTCAAGCACGCTATTGAGGTTGGGTGAGTCGAATAGACAGGCAAGGGATAACTCTGGGAAGAGAAAAGCTGTTGTTGACTTGATGTGTTGGCTGACCTTTCGTCTGGGCCTACGGAAGCGTTACCCAGGCAATTTCCCCCGAGCAACGCTACGCATGCCACTGCAAGGATAAGAGGCCCTCTTCTTTGCATAACCGGCATGGTAACTCCCCCCTCCTTTTAACCCCCCGAGCTTTTTGCGAATCGTTCGTTGCGGCGGCAGCCTTTGTTGTTTATCTTCGACTTTTTGTACCCGTGGTGTCACAAACCACGGAGTACTAACAGTTGGTGCACTATTTAATATTATACACTATGATTATGATTATGCAGACGTTGGAAATGTTCCGCGGTTTCGTTCTGTCTTACAAGTGTTTTTCCAGCTTCGGCTCGACTATTATAATCTGCTAGACAGCCCAAGTCGTTATTTACTAATTGATCTGCCTGCCTGTTTATTCGTTTAGCACCAAATACGGCCTGGGTAACCATTCTATGACATCCTCAAGATCGAAAGAGGTGATATAGATGCGGGAGTTTGACCGCCTTGTGATCGATGCGGGACCGGAGATTCACCGAGAAGACGTGGGTGAGTTTCCGTTACCGGTTGCAGGTGACTGGGACGACCTGGTCGCCAGGTCAAACAGAATGTCCGAAGTTATCGACAATCACCTGGACTTCGAGTCGAAGCTTCAGGGACGTGAGTTGAGGCCTATCACACTATGCCTCGAGCAGAAGATAAGCTTAGCAAGCGATTTGGCTGCTGTCTAACCGACGATCTGAAGCAATTATGAAGAGACTATTTCCGGATTTTCCTGACGTAAGCCCAGATGTTGCCAATCGTGCGGTGAGGATCATCGAGAGGTACCTTAAAACTCATCGCGTCAACAGAGCTCGCGACCTGCCTGAAGAGGCTAAAGTCAGACTCTATCGAGATTTACGACTGTTTTTTGACGGCGACCAGCAATCTCCTCAGACCGGACAGGGCAAATCACGTTTTTCGATTGGCCGTCTTTTGTCGAGTCTTTGGGAGAAGATCGAAGACTTTTTCAGCTCTTTTTGCCGATCAGGTGATTACGAATCGGTAGTCTTGGTATTTCGGCTTAGTGTCACGAGCACTGGTGGCTGGTGACTCTACTGATGGTTGGTGGGGCTGCCGCGCCGTTTATTATAAAGTTCACAGCCACTAAATTTCTGGGGTCGGTCGTTTTGGAGTAACCTGCCCCCGATCCTGGCAGTAGCTCCAGGAAGAGGGTGGAGACTGTCGCTTGATAACTGGTCCAAAACAATTGGGGAAGGTGAGTGAAGCAAACCGCTTTCTCGTTGCGACGTGTGTTCTCAGAGTCAAGCTTTTTCATCTGATTGAGCAAAATGTTGCCTTGGAACATTGGTCATTCGATAGTTGCTACCCATGACCGATGAGACCATTTACTGTGTCTCACACGCCCGATAATGTGTATCGGCCACGCACGTTCGCCGATCTCCGGCGTTTGTGGTTACAAAGATTTCTCCCTTCCCGGCTGTCAGGTTCCTGGGAGCTTTGAATCTAAATGCGCTCGCATCGCCAAAAGAGCCCACTCTTTGTCCTCTCCGTTCGGATCCTTGTGCTCGAGCGCAGTCTCCTGGGTACGCATCCCCCGACCTTACAGCCGCAGTATGCCTCAAAATCTTATTCGAACTGCTTGACCTTCGAGCCTCCGATACACCACCGCTATCTGCTCTTGCATATGTCTATCAGCGCGGCGCAATCAGAATCTTTCCAAACCGACTAGCTTAGAAAGGGCTTTTCGCGGATCTTGGATCCGCCTTTGATCGCGAGCTCGCTCAATTATGTCTTCCTCCTCACCGTATGAGTTCCGAGTGTGTGCGGACGTGCGAGTATCGCGCCATTGTGGACTCGCTGGTCTAACTCATGCTCGTTATTGCATGGTTCCTTCACGGATGAAACCTAACAACCTTAACAGTATAGGTGGCACGGCTTATGCAAGATCAGTAATCATTGGAGTTTGCAGCTACACTTGCGCTTTCTCAGAAAGTTGCTAAAGCGCTGCGCTTCAAGCTCGATCGGTATTCGCGGATGAGCTAATAAAATAGGTGAAATTCAAGAAACTTTACCTGTAAAAATTACCGGTTTTTCTTCAGAACCCCTTGACATAGCAACCAAACTTGGGGATAATGCAAATTGAACGGCCGAATGGCAGGCAGCTAGAATCCGCCCCAGGAAGGTGTGCGGTTGGCGGCTGAAGTGTACGGTGCGGATGTCCTTAGGCGCATCGGTCGCCCCTGTCGTTCTAACAGGGTGAAAGGGCGAGTCGTAGTAGTAAGCGCCGGGTCGATGGGACCGATACATCTAAACCAACCGGACGGGTCTCGACGGGCGTTGACATTCCTGTGAAGAAAGGAGAAGAAAAACATGAGTCGACTGACGATCATCCTGGTTGTTGGCGTGCTGTTGCTGTCTTCGATGGTCGCTGTTGCGGACGTGCCTGTGTGGGCGGACTACTGGTGGATTTGGCAATTTCGTGATGGCTCACCAGTTTGGTTCTGGACGCGTCCTGGCTATGGGCACCCGGGACAGCTGGTGCCTCAGTGGGAGACGGATCAGAAAGGACTTCCTACTCGTAGGCTTGAAGTTCCCAACGTTGCACAGCCTAACTTGATTAAGTACGTGTGGTTCGAAGTCAAGTGGGGCAGTAAAGTACCAGGGGACGATATAATCAAAAAGCTGACCCTTGAGTTACCGCAGGGCTACAATGTGCGCAAGTCTGAGTTCTGGAAGTCTCAACTGGGCGGAGGCCGGATATGGACATGGAAGTGGACGGTCTATCCGCAGCCGGAAAAGGAGTGGATTTGCTTCACGGACCAGGCCACGTTCGACATTTTCTACTGGGGAAAGTACAATAACCAGTGGATCGACGAGATCGAAGTAGGCAGCAAATGCATTCCAGAGTCGACGACAGTGATGCTGGGTGTTCTTGGACTTACGAGCGTCGCTGCATTCCGCAGGCTGCGATTCAAATAACAGAGCGCCAGTCGAGTACTGAGTATAGAGTACTTCTTTAAGCGAGGTAACCGCCTCGCTTTTTTTCTTATGGGGCGTGCGGCTTCAGTAAAGTAGCGCTTTCTTGAGGCGTCAATAAAGCGCATCGCTCCATATATTACTGAAACCCCTGGTGGAAGTGCGCGTCTAAACCAATAGGCGAGAAACGGAGGGTGCCTTTGGATAAGGCCGCTGACCACAACTTTTCGGCCTCGAACGAGATGCTCCTGGAGCTATGCAAGCGTCAGGATCAAGAAGCGTTGCGTGTACTCTTTCGCCGTTACGAGAAGCCCGTTTACAACTTGCTATACCGTATGCTGTCGAATCGTGAAGACGCTGAAGAAGCTCTCGCGGAGGTTTTTGTAAAGGTCTGGCGGGCTGCCGGTTCGTTTAGGGGCGGTTCGAAGTTTACTACTTGGCTTTACCGCATTACTTCCAACACGGCGCGAGACTTCCTTCGGTCGCGGATGACCAAGCGCGAGGTCTTGCTGGATGATACGGTTGCCGACGAGGTCTGCTTCGCGAACCGACCTCAGATGAAGGGTTTTGATCCCGAAGATTCTCTCGTCGCGGCGGAGAATAAGGCGCGCATCTCGAAAGCAATGAGCAAGTTGAGCGAGGAAGATCGGCTACTGATTAGCCTTTACCACTTCCAGGAGCTCGACTACGAAGAAATATCTAAGATAGCGAACGTTTCACCAAGCAATCTGAAGGTCAAGCTCTTTCGAGCGAGACAGCGGCTGAAGAAGCTATGTGTGGACCAGGATAAGGACGGTGCCGAAGATGAAATGCAGCGAAGTACAACCGATTCTGCTGGACTACGGCAGGGGGCTTGTGAGTGTTCCTCTGGCGCGTAGGGTGGAGGCTCATCTGGAGAATTGCAAACAATGCTCCGTTTTACTTGCGGAGGAGCTCGAGTTCGCGCAAATGCTTTCGGCGCTGCCTCTGGAGGAGCCGGCTAACGACATGTGGGCTCTGGTTCGCGCAAGGACAAAACCGAGAGTGATTAGGCCGTTTGCTTGGTTGTATGGATTGTTGGGTGCACCGACTTTCCTCAAGCGGGGATTGGCAGTTGTTGCTGTGGCCTTGATCGCCGCCTTGGCCATTTACAGCTTTGGACTGGTTCAGCCATATCGCGCCGCACCTGTTTCTCAGCCTTCTGGTATGGTAATGGTCAAGTGGTCGGACGATCCGCTCGGCCCTCACGCCGACGCGATAGTAGATTGCATTGACAAGATGTAACAATTGGTCAGAACGGTTTATACAGTCGGTAATGTCACGATGGGTCATACGATTTGTACAATCGGCAACGTCATCCCGAGTACTTCTGCTCACATTAACCCGAGCATTACTGCTCACGTAATCCCGAGCACTTTCGCTAAGTTTATCCTGAGCGTTTTTACTTGCGTCGTCCTTCGTTCAGCTCACGTCATCCTGAGCGAAGCGAAGGATCTACCCCGACAATCCCTCGCGTTGCTTGTGACCATAGTCGTAATGTCTGTGCTGATCCCCTCATCTGTCCGTGCGGAACCGCCGGGTGTGAGCCCTGCCCAAAGGGACCAACTCAAGGCTCTCGCCGCCGAGACACGCGAGAAGATTCGCCGGGTGCGTGAGGAACTGATGCGCGCACGGATGGAGCTGTTCCAGACCTATCGCTCATACGAACTCGACGAGCGTAAAGCCAAGGCTGCCATCGAGAAAATCGGCAAGTCTCAGTTGACCTTGCTAAACTTGCATCTGGACAGGCAAATCGAACTACGGCGAATACTAGACGAATCTCAATTTGGCGCGTTTACTAGAAGAATGGAAAGATTCGGCGGACAAGCACCAGGGGTATTTGGACCGCGCGAGGATGGTCCAATGGACAGACTTCCCGATAGAGAAACGCTTCAGCGGATTGGTGTTGGAGAAGAAGACATCCGACTTATCTTACGAGACACAGACGCTGCTCAGAGAAAAGTCGTCGTCGATAAGCTGGTTCGAGATTCGAAACGATTAATCGAGCTCTACTCGCGGTATGACCTGGATATAGACACCGCTAGGAAACTCATAAACAGCATTCACGAAAGCCAAACTGACCTGGCTGCACTCAACCATAAGCGCCAGCAAATGTTAAGGGACGTGCTTACCCGGCAGCAGTTCGAACGTCTTCAGGAAGAAATGTCGAAAAGTTTCAAGCCGCGCCATCACGGTCGACGGTGGCCTAAGAAATTCTAGTCGTTGGGCTGTGCGATAATCATCCTGCGCTTATCACCGATCCACCGCTTGTCGTATTGCTACGCGTAATGCGATTGATTACTCGGTGGCTGGAAGAGTGGCTGTTGGGTTGGGTTCGTGTCGCGCTCCAGAGAGCTTACTTGCCTGCGCCCATTGCTTGCTTGATCTTCCCTAAGATTGAGATTGCGTGATGATTTTCAGGTTCGAGCGCGAGTGCTTTGTTTGCTTCCTCAAGAGCTTCCTCGTACTGTTTGCGCTTGAACTTGGCAATAGACAGGTCTATGTGAATTACTGGGTTTTTCGTGCCCAGCTCTTCCTTGAATGTGTCGCGGTCGCGGGGCACGTAGATTAGCGACCAGTAACCGGTTGGACGCCAGAGTTGTTCGCACTCTTGGTAGGTGAGTTCGGTAATGTCGTCGTAGTACGGGTCCATTACGTGAAACTTGCCGGCTGCGTCGTCGTAACCGGTCAGCACGCGATAGTGGCCAGAGGTATCCGTGATGCTGTTCTGTTGAAGCACGATCACCGGTATTCCCGCTGCAAGTTTGGACTTAACGTCTTGGATTCCGGAGTTCCACGAGTAAGCCGCGAAGCCGTTCTCGATTCCGAAAAGAAGCATCTCAGAGCCGCTTGTTGCCTTAGTGGACGGGTCGTAGATGATTTTGCCGGCAGTTTCCTGGTTCATCTCGCGCCCGAGGTACTCAAATACGGCCGCTGCGCACGCTGGTCCGCAGTAGTTTGTCAGCTGCTTGATCCGCGGTACGCCGTTGATCTTGAACGAGCGAGGCAGTTCAGCCCGTGCTATTGCGCTTGCTACAAGCAGGCCGAGAAGTAGCGCAAAAGGAATGATGTTGCGTATTGCAACAGTCAGTATTTCAAATTCCCGGGAATGTTTTTTGCGGCTTGCCTTATTGATGCGAAACACCATTCTGACCTCTTCCGATGGCAGCTTGTTATCCCAACCAAGTGCGTGGAGCCATTTGTTAGCCCGATACCACCTAGGTTATCCTGAGACGAGATTTTATCCTGAGCACTTGGACGTCGTCACATTTCAGGGCTTAATCCTTCACCGCAAAGCCATTCTGGTAACGTAATCCTGGTCTAGTTCGTCATTTTGATGTGATCTGTCTTGTCCTGGCACGATTCGTCATATTGACGCAAATTATCATCCTGAGCGCAGCGAAGGATCTCTCATCTAACCGACACTTTTCATCGCGTGGGATAGATAGTAGGCAGCCTTTCTTGAGACCATGCCAGGGGCGTTTAAGCTGCGGCTCTACCTTCAGTATAGCACGGACTTTCGCAGGCGCAAGTAGGTTTCTAATCGGAGACTTGCCGGATATAACGCGAGCCCAGCGTTTTGGACTATTCGAAGTCTTCCACTAGGCAGGAAAACCACCGAAAAGTTAGCTTTTCGCAACAACCTAGACCACTTGATACTTTGTGCATAGTGTGGTAATATTACTCACGGATGCGGGAGTAGCTCAGTTGGTAGAGCGCTAGCCTTCCAAGCTGGATGTCGCGAGTTCGAGCCTCGTCTCCCGCTCCATTTTTTTGTACCTGCTTCCGTCTAACCACTTTTTCCAGAAAACGATCCTCAGTTGGCGGCTTATCGGCTTTCTTTACCCGTATTGGCACGGTTCTTGCAGGCTCATCATTACGGTTGGGGCTTGGCTCCTTAACGCACGGGGAGGAAGGCATAATGAGGCCACGGCTTACTTTGGGATTTTGCGTAATCGTTCTGGCTGTCGGATTAGCCAGCTCATCGGTGGCAGCAATAAAATACAGTCAGCCGCCGAAAACAGGTCTGAGTTATGATTTCGCATCTGAGGTAACCGGCAACTACGCGGTGGGTATGGCCGATGACTGGGTTTGTTCAGATGGCATACCGATAATGGGCATTCGCTGGTGGGGATCATATTGGCTTGCCCCGGCACCCGGATTGTGCGCGCCGTATTCGGACGGGCTGAAGGGTGCGTCGCCTGGGATGGTTACTCACTTTGTGATAGGTGTTTTCCAAAATCTAGCGGCTGATGCTGTGGTGCCGTTTGACCGGCCAAATTTCCTAGCGCCACTCGCAGCTTGGCAGGTTCCTATAGCCCAGGCTAATGAAACCTATGCATTCACGGTGCAAAAGTTTATTTCGCCTCCGGTTACTGAGGACGTCTATAGCTACTACGCGGACTTGACCCAGGCACAACTGATTTACGGCAATCAAGGTCCATTTAGTCAGCAAGCCGGCACAAAGTATTGGCTCTGCATATTAGCGCATCACCAGGATGCCAACAGACAATGGGGTTGGCACGAAGCGAGTGGTGGTCCCTATGGGAGCTACGCCGTTCAAGGATATATAACTAGTCCCACATCTCAACCTGGATGGTATATACCTTGCGGCGGGCATGACATGGCGTTTGAGCTGATACCCGTTCCTGAACCTGGTTCACTATGTGTCCTTGCTGCAGGACTTCTGGGTACGGTCGGTTTTGTTGGCGTCAGACGCCGCCGCTCATAATGCTCTTAGGGGCTTTGCTTATATATAATACCAACGCGGGAGATATCTGCTGAGATATCTCCCGCGTTTTCTATAAAAGGCTTGTCCTGATTGGGCAATTTATTTTGATCAAGCTCATTAGTTCCTGGCCTTTCTGGTGTTGGTACTGGCAGGCAGCGCGAAAATGTGGCTTTTAATATTTGTTCCTCGTTTTATATTGAGAGAGAATCGTATGGGGATTAGTATGCTTCCGTTAGCTTATCGGCGACGACGTTTTCATCCCCATCGGGGCCGACTTGGCGGAAGAAGCATGAGCGGTAACCCTCATGACAGGCAGCGCCCCTTTGCTCGACTTTTATTAGCAGGGCGTCCTTGTCGCAGTCAACGTAAATAGCTTTTACCTGTTGCGTGTTGCCCGAAGTCTCGCCCTTTACCCAGTAGGTCTGCCTAGACCGACTCCAAAAGCACGTCCGACCGGACTCTAGAGTCCGACGAACGGCCTCCCGATCCATCCAGGCGACCATCAACACCTCGTCGTTTTCAATGTCTTGCACTATTGCCGCTACCAGGCCGTTGGCATCGTATTTGAGGCTATCCAGAAATGTCTCTATACTCAAGTTGCTGGTTCTCCATTACAGACCGTGCTTCTTCCGTATAAACTTGTCAATTCCTGCTGCGGCGATTTTCCCCGCGCCCATGGCGGAAATTACGGTGGCCTCTCCAGTGACCGCATCGCCGCCGGCGAAGACGCCAGGAATCGAAGTCATACCAGTTTCGGGGTCAATACAGATTCCGCCCCAGGACTCGCACTTTAGGCCCTCGGTTGTGGCTCGGATCAGCGGGTTTGGGTTCTGGCCGAGTGCAACTATCACCGTGTCACACTCGATAATGAACTCCGAACCTTCGACAGGCACAGGTCGTCTGCGGCCCGACTCGTCTGGTTCGCCAAGCTCCATCCTGAGACACTCCATTCCCCTGACTGCGCCGTTCTCATCGCCGATAAAGCGTTTGGGGTTGGTAAGCAACTTGAATATGACGCCCTCGTGTTCGGCGTTCTCAATTTCCTCGGCACGGGCAGGCATCTCAGCGCGGCTGCGGCGATAGACGATTGTGACCTCCTTTGCGCCGACGCGCAGAGCTGTTCGGGCGCAGTCCATAGCGGTGTTGCCGGCTCCGACGACGCAAGCGCGGTTGGGAATCTTGATTGGCGTGGCATAATCTTCGCGGTAGGCCCTCATAAGATTAATTCGAGTAAGCCACTCATTGCCGGAGTATATGCCAGACAGGTTTTCTCCGGGAATTCCCAGCAGCTTGGGTGCACCTGCGCCAGTGCCAACGAATACTGCTTCAAAGCCCTGCTCCAATAAGTCCTGCACTCGAAATGTGCGGCCAACAACCACGTCGGTTAAGATTGTGACTCCCAACGACTTGACGTAATCAACTTCCCGATCGAGAATCTCGCGCGGAAGTCTGAACTCGGGAATCCCATATCTAAGCACGCCGCCGGTTTTGTGAAGTGCCTCAAAGATTGTGACTGAATAGCCCATCTTGGCGAGATCACTCGCTACGGTGAGTCCAGCCGGACCACTACCGATGACAGCGACGCGGTATTTCTTAAGTTCGGGGTTTGGCGACTCGGCGGGGGTTTCTGTTTCCTGGGCCGAGTGTGCTGCTTCCCAATCGGCAGCGAACCGCTCAAGTCGGCCGATTGCTACCGGCTCGCTCTTCTTGCTCAGCACGCAGACCTTCTCGCACTGTTCTTCTTGTGGGCAAACCCTGCCGCAAATGGCCGGAAGCGAGTTTGTCTTCTTGATCTCGCGCGCGGCAGCAAGAAAATCGCGCTCCTTAATGAGCCTGATGAACTCAGGAATGTCGATGTTAACCGGGCAACCGGCTACGCAAGGCTTGTTCTTACATTGCAGACAGCGTTCTGCTTCATCAACTGCCGTAGCTTCATCGTAGCCCAGGGCCACTTCATCGAAGTTCTTGATCCGCTCAGCAGGGGGCTGCTGAGGCATCGGGTTTCTCGGTCCGCCTCTTGCCACTTTGCTCTCCTTGCGTCCCAATTACGAAAGCAATGAAACCTTATAATGCGCTTCTGCGAGCCCTGCGAGTCTGGTTTCCGAAATCATCCGTTGCGGGCCGCTTGCCTTGTTTCGTAGTTTTCGTGACTATCCTTTTAGTGCGATTTTTCTTTGTGCTTGTTCCTGGTCGAAATAAAACGACTTGCGCGCTCCCAGCTCTTCCCAATCGACTTGGTGGCCATCGAAATCCGGACCGTCGACACATGTGAACATCGTCTTTCCGCCGACGGTGACCCGGCAGCCTCCGCACATGCCTGTTCCGTCGATCATAATCGGATCGAGGCTGACGATGGTCTTGACACCGTAGGGTTTGGTTGTATCGGCTACGAACTTCATCATAATCATCGGGCCGACGGCAAATACGAAGTCAATCTTGCGCTCGGAGAGTAGTTCCTTGAGAGGATCGGTTACGACTCCTTTTCGTCCATAAGAGCCGTCGTCGGTGGTAACGATCAGCTCGTCGGAAAAAGCGCGCATCTCATTTTCCAGGATGACAAGGGACTTCTCTCTTGCCCCAATGATAGTGATCAAGTAATTGCCGGCCTTCTTGAGCGCTGCGGCAACTGGTCGCGCGATGGCCGTGCCAACCCCCCCACCGATGACTACTGCGTTTCCGTAGTTGTCGATTTCTGTGGGTTTACCCAGAGGGCCCGACAGACTTGGAATAACATCGCCCTCATTGAGTTTGCCTAGCTCGATTGTTCCACGTCCGACTTCCTGGAAAATTAGCGTGACCGTGCCTTTCTCGGAATTCCAATCCGAAACGGTCAGCGGTATTCGCTCGCCGTGCTCTCCGGTCCACACCATTACGAATTGGCCGGGCTTAACAGCACGCGAAATCAGCGGCGCATTGATTTCGAAGAGGGTCAGCACCGGCGAGAGCTTTTCCTTTCGGACTATCGTGTTGCGAAGATCATCGGGTGTGAGATCAGCCAGTTTGCATCCGTCGCGGCTTGGATGGTCAATAGTCATGGCAGTCTCCAATCAGAAACCGAAAGTCGACGACGCGCAATTATTCTATACTTTATTTTTATAGTCTTCGCCATCGGGATAAAGCCGGATTAAAGTTCGCCAAGTTGTCTAACTTTAAAAAATGCGTTCTAGGTTTGGGTTTCGTCTACGGCTTGGTACGCCTGAATAATTTCGCGAGCCTTATCGGCATACTCACGCGGTACAACAACATCGCCCCAATATCCTTCGCCCATCTTCATGACGCCGTCCATCCAGGGGACTTGGCGCGATTCCAAAACGACTGGTATATCCTCTCCGACAAGCAAGCCTTTGATTACGTTGGCGACGTACTCGTCCGGTGCTCGATATACCACAACCAAATCTTCACCCTGGCCTTGAATCTCGTTGGTCATTTCGTTCTCTGGTTCGGAAGTACTCGCACTCATTTCTGATTACACAATAGTAACACGCCGGGTTCCGTGCACGACAAACACGACGGCCGTGAGTGACCAAGTTGATATGACAAGAGTAGACCTTTTCTGGCGGAACGATCGACTGCAAAAGGTCGTGAGCTCTCTCGGCAGTAGTTTTCTCGATCAGGCCGAGCCGGGTTGCGA
>JAOAGX010000009.1:11718-18100 GCA_026415535.1 Armatimonadota bacterium
GTGAACGTGAGTATCAACTGGCATCACCGGCCGACCAAGCCCGAACATAAGAACACAAGCGGCAGTTTTGAGGCCGACACCTTCAAAGGCCGTTAGATAGCTCAGAGCCTCATCGTTCGGTTTGTCCGCTATCCACTCCAGGTTTAATTTCGCCTTATTTTCGCTAATCTCCTGCAAGATACGCTTAATTCTCGGAGCCTTTTGGTCCGCTAGACCGCCGACTCGAATCGCATCAGCAATCTGCTCGGTTGGAGCAAGTCGGACTTGGTCCCATGTCAGAAAGCGCCTTCGGAGTTCTCGAAATGCCTGGTTGCAGTTTGCTGCAGTTGTGTTCTGAGAAAGTATCGTATAGATAAGCTCGTCAAGGACGTTTCTTCGCCTGGTCCAAGTCTGGCGGCCATACTCTTGGTCGAGTGCGTCGCAGACCTTTTCTATCTTGCTCATATCACCATGAGAATTATATCACTAGGAAAAGGTGACTGATAATAAGCGACGTCGACAAAGTGGAAACGGCCGATTTTACGTACTCAGATTCTTTGCCTTTCTCAGAAACAACTCACCATACAGATTGCCTTTCTTGACTCTAGAACGATGTTTTATCGCCGCTTTTGGTGAAAGCGCAGCCGAAGTTGTGCATTCCATATTTTGACTGAGGATCGTCGAAATCGCGTTTATCGCCAAAACCTAGGAACAATTGCGCCGTTCGTACGAGTCATTTGAAAGTTTTATTCCAAGCCGAATGTCATTTCGGTCGTGGCGAAGGATCTCAACTCTAACACTATTTCAAAAGGAAAGACATGGCCGGCGGGATAAATATCCCGCCGGCCATGTTCCCTACACTGACCGGCCGACCAGTTTTCGCGGAGGATTAGCCTTCTATCTTAACCTTCTTTGCTTCCCGTACCTCAGCCTTGGGCATTACCACCTCTAAAACACCATTCTTATAGGTGGCCTTGACCTGGTCCGGTTTGATTTCAGCAGGCAGCCCGTAGGATACGTTGAACGCACCATAGCTCTGCTGCCGAATGTGATAGCACTCGTCAGGTCTCTCCTCCTCCGCCTTCCGCTCGCCGCTTATCGTAATTCGGTCGGCGGTTACATCTATATCGATGTCCTCCTTCTCCATGCCAGGCAACGTGGCAGAGAAGATGAACTCCTTGTCGGTTTCTCTTAGATCTACTTCAGGAGTAAATTCAACTTGGCTCGGTCTGAGTCTCCAGGGACGCAGCAGAGGGAATGGTGACGTAAAGAAATCTCTAAACATCCGTTCCATCTCCTCGAACGTGTCCCACGGGTCCCACCGTCGCATCTCTTGGGATTCTTTTTTTGCTAACGTTTTCGCTCGTGCCATCTTACTCACCTCCACCTCTCATATGATTGCTTTCTATCCGTCGGCGTTATACCCTATTTGCGGGCCAGATAAACATATAATTTGATGCTAGTTTAGAATGATCACTTGCTATTATCCTACTCAATACTTACATATTTCGCTTGGGCGTTTTCTTTCTCAGGGGCGAGCTTTCCCACCGCTACCAAATTCCCACAAAATAGTGGCGTGAAACGCACGCGTAATCTGGAATAATTCATATGGCACAAACAACCATCTTTTCCTCCTTCCCTCCGGGCTTCGCGTCGGCGAAGCCTTTCTTTTTGCTGGGGTCGTATGTTTTTCAGTTGCCTCAACGCATTCGAAAGTTTACCCTTCGGGCAAACTTTTCGTGTGATCAGGGTATGGTGTCCTTTTGAGGCTTGCACAATCCAAGAATCGTGGGAATGTTTTTTACAGATAAGGAAGCCTGAGTCCAGAGTCGTGATTTGTTGGGGATAGCCTAAAATGTCACAGACGGCGTGTTTGCTCGTTTTATGTCCTGGCGGAGGGGGTGGGATTCGAACCCACGGTGGCTCATCACCACGACGGTTTTCAAGACCGCTCCGATAAACCGCTCCGGCACCCCTCCAGGAGGACGATTTGCAAGCTCGGATGCAATTGTCCTCAAGTCCGGTTCCATTATAGGTATCTAGATGCGCATGGTCAAGGTGAGGCAGTCGCTGAGGCTTTTGCGATAGCCTCAAAGCTGGGTTTTCGACAATTCGACGCTCTTCAACCAAGCGAGAGTTGCCGAGAAGGAGCATATCTCAAGCGCCTAGTTTGTGCTTGCCTCCTTGATTCGCTGCGCCTGCTCAAGATCTTTCCGGTACGACATATTGCCCGGAGCAAGACGAACCGCACGTGCGAAATGTGAAATGGCTTCCTCTATACGCCTCCGCTCAGCAAGCAGTACTCCATAAGCATGATGAGCCCCAGCATGGTTAGGCGAAATGCGCAGAGCCTTCTTGAGAGGTTCCTCAGCTGCATCAAGTTTGGATTGCTGAAGGTATAGAATTGCCAGTTGGGTCAGCATATCTGGGTCGTTGGGAAGAATCTTCAATGCTTCTTTTAGGCACTCAATCGCTTCGAGCAGTTTACCTTTCTGAATCAGCACCGACATTAGGTTACGCCTTGCGAGTAGGTAATCCGGTTCGATCTGAATTGCCTTCCGGTAGTGCGCAATCGCAGCACTTACATCGCCTCGGTGGGACAAGGCAGTACCGAGGATGTCGTGCGCAAGGAAATTCCCCGGCACTACTTCGACTGCGTGCGAGAACAGGGTTATGTCGTTTCGCCAATACCCTACTTGGCGGTGCGTGATGAGGCCGAGCGCTATGAGTATGCCTGCTGCCGCGATACCCGCTGCTACTCGGGCAGCTAGTCCGATTCTGTGTGTCAGCAGATCACGTGCTCCCCAAACAAAGACAATAAATAGTCCTATGTGCGGCACGTATGTATAGCGGTCCGCCAACGCTTGCATCCCAATCTGGACTAGCCCAATCACCGGAACTAGTGTGATCAGAAACCACAGCCAGCCAACTGTTAAGTAGGGGTACTTGTGTCTAGCTCGAATCGCGGCATAGGTTGCGAGCACGAGCATAAACGTGCTAAGCACAACCTTCCATTCCGGCAACGAGTCTCTCGGATGTGGATAGAAGCAGGCGAGACCAACCGGCCAGAGGGTTTTCTGAATGTAGACCCAATAGGACACTACTGCATTTGCTATTCTCACACCGAGCGGGTAGATCCACTCGGTGTCTACTGCTCCGCCGGACTTTTGCGCGAGATACGTTATCACGCACGAAACAGCGGCGAGAACAAAGAGCGGTGTCTTCTCCCAGATTAGGTGTATAAGCGGGCGAGCTTCGAGTTTGCCATCGGGTTCCCCGTTCCCGGCTTGCAACCTGCGGAGAGGCCAAAGATCAAGTAGGAGCAGAGTTAGCGGCAGGGTTACCAGCATCGACTTGGCCATCAGACCAATTGCATAAAGTACTGTCAGCAATAGGTAGCGCAATCGCGTCGGACTACTCGTGTACCAGACGTAGACGAGAGTGGCGGAGAACCAAAATAAAGTGCTCAGAACATCCTTGCGCTCGGCGATCCATGCCACAGATTCCACGTGCTGCGGATGGACTGCGAATAGCGCTGCTACAAGCGAACTCGACCACATCGCCCTAGTTGCCCGGAACAGAAGGGCAAAGAGCAAAACTACATTGGCGATGTGCAACAAGAGGTTGGTCTGGTGGAACCCGGCCGGGTCGAGGCCGTTCAGCTGGAAGTCAATCATATATGACAGCCACACCATAGGCTGCCACATAGCCATGCTGATGTTTGTGAATGCCCAGTGGATGTGGGGCATTCTGAACCCTCCTTGAATGTGAGGGTTGTTGATAACGTATACGTCGTCGTCGAAGTGGACAAATCCGCACTCCGACACATTCTGGTAGCACACGTAGGTTAGGACCACAAGCAAAAGGGCAATTAAGTAGGGTATTTTTGAGAGACGCATTAGTCCAATCAAGATCGATTATAGCACAGGCTTCGGCAGCGAGACTCGCTCGAGCGTAATGGCTACGATCTTCATTAGGGGGCTCTTTGGCAGGGTGACGCTTGTTAGTATGCGCGCTGAGTCTACGTAAACGACGTCATGGTAGAGGTACCCTAGCTTGCCCGGCTCATCGCCGCCGTGGCTGTGTAAATGGCGAACGACGCATCCTATCCACTCGCCCGACTTTGGGCCGGTGGTCCAGTCGCTCATTGAGACAAGCGCTTCAGATGAGCCATCGGCATAGTTCAACAAAAGCGTCCCTGACTCAGATCCACTCGAAGATGCGCCAAGTATGTGAACCGCTACATACTTTGCCGGCTCGAACGTTATAGTTTGCCCGGTGCAATTAACTGCATTCTTTGCCGAGCCCAGTTTGTCCGGGTAACGGAAGCTGATTCGTCCGTCGGGATGGGGTTCGCGGTTCCATTGATAGCCTGAGGGATACACACCGCTTGTATCGTCACCGGGCACGGCGTCTGGAGGCACGAGCTCGGTCGGAAAACTCATTCCCTTTCCGTCGAAGTCGCCTCTGGATCTATCAGTGTCCGGGCTGAATGCGCTCACGTCGCAGAAATCCGCCAGATCCACAAATGCAAGCTTACCTCCAGTTACCTCAACGAACGTTGGCAGCAAGTCCCCCCCGCGGGTAAGCGGCAACGTAGATAGCCATACTCCGTCAATCATCACATCCCAGGCAAGAATATAACGACCGTCGTATTCGGGCACCTTTATTCGGGCTGTTGTTACAACTGGCCAACCGGACCTGATATCGCCTGCGATGGGAGTGATAAGGCCATCCCACTGCATCTGTGTGCCGTCTAGGTGATACCAGTGGTAACCGATGGCAGTCCTCTTGCGATCCCAGGTAGTGGGTCCGACGTTGCGAATTACTACCTTTGCTTCGAACATTTGTCCAGCGAGCAATTTCGGCGGCACGTTCGAATCAACTACGCGCGCTCCCCAATCAGATTCGAACACGTCGACAACCCGGGCTAGCGGACGCGAACCATGCTCGGAGAGCCAGTTTTGACCGTTGTATACATCGAATCGAAGCTGATAGCTCCAGGCATGTCCGGGGTTCCAACTTGGGATTGGTTTGCCATCGGGCCTAACCAGGTTCACCAAAAGCGCAAATTCGGCAATCTCTCCCGGCCTGCAATCTTTTGCTAACAGGGCTCGGATGGGCTTGATTGGAACTTCTTCCACAAATTCTTCGGGTTTGTCGTGGGTATAGTTGGCCGTCTTGAACAGCCTGCAACTCATCTTGACGATCCCTTTGCGCCAACTTTCCAGACCGTCGTTGCGGACGCGAACCCTGACAGGATATTCGTAACCCGAAGCGAGCATTATCGGGGCATCGCATGTCAAGTAGGTCGCGGCCCAACTTTGCGGTGTTCCGATGGTGACCGGCATAATCAGCGGCTGACTGCCGAACGCGGAAAACCACTTATTATCCGCGAGCCGAACAATCTCAAAGCGTACTTCACAGTCGCCTTCAGGCAGTGGTAGATTCTTTTCTCGCACTGTAGCGATTCCTATTTGAATCGTGACTGACTCGCCAGGCTGCACGTCCCGATCTATAGTCCGACGGACCTTGCTTTCGGCGAGATACCGTCCAGCCTTGTACCAACGGTACGCGAGTGCATAACCCTCCGCTGCTCTCCAAGGCGCGTTTCCTGCGTTGCGTATAACTAGTTCTGCTTGGGCGATTTGTCGCGGTGCGATGACGTTTGGCAGGTCGCACCTAAGATACTGGGCGTCAAAGTCTTTAGCGCCTGCGAAGCGCTTGACATTGGCACGTGTTGCGTCGATATATTTTCGGCCGTGTTGGCGAGTGGCACACAGCTCACTACCTTCGTGAAGCTCGTTCCAACCGTCGCAGACGATCCACTGAGGGCTTGTCTCCAAAGCTTTCGCCCAGTCTTTCTCGTAAGTCTCGCCGCCCATGCGCGATCTGATGCGCGGCGGTCTGCCTACGGCTACCGCGGAGTCGTCGAATCCGGCTCCGACAGACCCTATCCGAATCCGTCCACCCGTGTGGCAAATTGCTCCTATAAATCCGGCTCCGTAGCTGGAATAACCATCGAACGAGGTTGCCTTTCGTTTGTAATCCTCAGCCGCGATCCAAATCAGGGGACATCCAAAGTCTTCTTGAAATCTTTTGTTGCAATAAGATGTGAAGCTGTCATCGAAATCGGAGAAATATGTGCTCGTATAAAGAAAGATTATACAGCCAGGCTTACCAGCGTTCGGCTTATCGGCTTGAGCGAATGCTCTGTACTCCCTGGGAATGCGTTCGAAGAAGTTCTTGATCATTCCGTAGAATGTGCGTTTCACTTCTTCGTCACGCAGATCGGGTTTCCGACCATACGCGAGCTCCATAGAAGTCGTGTCAAAGAACATCGCGACTCGCGGGTAGGGCTTTCCCTCAAGTTGAAGCTCCCTTAGGGCGGAGACCATACAGT